>NZ_JASHAR010000003.1:0-158954 GCF_047465045.1 Streptococcus mitis | reverse complement strand
GTCGGGCTCATAACCCGAAGGTCGTAGGTTCAAATCCTGCTCCCGCAATAAGGCTCGGTAGCTCAGTTGGTAGAGCAATGGATTGAAGCTCCATGTGTCGGCGGTTCGATTCCGTCTCGCGCCATTTATATATTTTGGAAGGGTAGCGAAGAGGCTAAACGCGGCGGACTGTAAATCCGCTCCTTCGGGTTCGGGGGTTCGAATCCCTCCCCTTCCATTTTACGGGCATAGTTTAAAGGTAGAACTAAGGTCTCCAAAACCTTCAGTGTGGGTTCAATTCCTACTGCCCGTGTTAATAGAATTATGGCGGGTGTGGTGAAGTGGTTAACACACCAGATTGTGGCTCTGGCATGCGTGGGTTCGATCCCCATCACTCGCCTATTTTATATTATTGGGGTATAGCCAAGCGGTAAGGCAAGGGACTTTGACTCCCTCATGCGTTGGTTCGAATCCAGCTACCCCAGTTACTATTTGCCGGCGTGGCGGAATTGGCAGACGCGCTGGACTCAAAATCCAGTGTCCGCAAGGACGTGCCGGTTCGACCCCGGCCGCCGGTATAGTAGAAAAGACAAGGGTTAGAAACCTTGTCTTTTTGTTATGTCATAAGAAATTTCTTGGAATTGTTACTAATAATTACTAATTTCATATAAAAGCACATGATTAAAAGTTATAGAAAGTGATATTTTGGGGTAATTGTATCATAGTAAAGAACAGGTATTGTTTTGCTATTCGTTACATCTCCATCAATAAAGTAATGACTTTTACTATCATAGTAAATCTTACCCAGGTATCTTCTATCTTTAGCTACTTCCCAAGAAGCAATATGGCCCGAAATAATAGCTTTATGAAATCTACCAGTGGTAATAGGAAATTTGTTTGTAAATATCTCTGAACTCGTTAGTTCTTTCCAAAGCTTTCCTGCTTCTTCATCAATGCCAGCATGGACAAAAATTTGGGTTTCAGTTTCATAATAGCGTTCATCCCTATATCGTTTTTTAAACCAGTTTATAAATGGGTTGAATTTGATATTATTTTTAATTTCATTTCTAACAGCTGTTTCAAAGTTGTTAGCATTCGATTTAAAAATATAGTTCAATTCCTCTGGAGAGAAGAAGCTTTTTATTGTTTCTGGAAATGCTGAAGCAGTAGGTTTATCTAAAATCAACCAATCATAAAACCATTCTTCATGATTCCCTAGAAGAGTAATAATTTGATTAGGATAAACCTCCTCAAGTTCGATTATTTTGGAAATGACTTGAAAAGATTGAAGTCCATTATCAAGATAATCTCCTAGTAAAAATAGGCGATTATCTTTATCGTTTAAATTTACTTTATTGAGAGCGTCTCTGAATTCATCCAAGTATCCATGTATATCAGATATTGCGTATAATTTAGCCATAGCGTCTCATCATTTCTTCATGTGAGATAGTTTTTTTGCCACATTCAACCCATTTTTTATAAGCTTCATCAGCGACCTTAATATCATACATATCTTCAATTTTCTCTATAACAGCTTGTCTAATAAAGTCAGTCTTTGTTGTATTATTTTCTTCAACAATAGCATTTAATAAAGAATTTAACTCTTGACTAAGTTGAATAGAAATTTGTGTAGTAACAACATTATTCATATAACAGCCACCTAATAGTTATTTTAGATACATTATACTCCTAGTCTAAAAGTTTCTCAATAAAAAATTTCACTTTTTATAGTTATTTATTTTAATAAAATTGTAGTATCTGCAAGGATGTGCCAGTTCGAGACCGACCGCCAGTATAGTAATAAAGACAAAGTTTATAAGCCTTGTCTTTTGTTTTCTCTTTATAAAATTTTATAGTTTAGTTACTAACTTTTTTTCTTTGCTCTTAAAAATCTAATAGCAGAACTGTATTTCTTATTTCTCTCTAAGTCTTTTTCAGTAATTAATGGTAGTCTTGTTAAATCTGAATTATGCCGTAAATCCGCCAACTTTACAACTCTAGCGAGTTCATTTTTCTTTACTAGATTGAGATAAGATTGATAATCTTGTCCTTTTTTCTTTGTGAGTATATCGACGGCTTCTATAATATTTTTTGAAAAACCTTCCTTTTTTAGGTCTAGTAGGGTTAGTGAAGTATCTTCAATTACATCATGTAGATAGGCGACAGCTTTCTCTTCATCAGTTGCGACAAAACTAGCTACTGTTTCAGGGTGTTTAATGTAGTCAATTCCTGCTCTATCAATTTGTCCAAAGTGTGCTTTTTTAGCTACTTCATGTGCTTTTATTGCTTGTGATGTATCCATGATTTAATTATAAACTTTCCATTTATAAAACTCAATTACTTTATAGTAATTCATCTAGTTTATCAGCTAAATCCTTTTGCTTACTTGGGTACAAGTGAGAGTAGGTATCAATCGTGGTTGTTATAGAAGCATGTCCTAGTCGCTCTTTTACAACTAGATAATCTTCCCCTTGGTTAATCAGCAGGGAAGCGTGTGAGTGCCTAAAATCGTGTATGCGTATCTTTTTTAGTGTGCTGTCACGTTCAAGTATTTTCTTATATTGTTTTTCAACTGCATTTTTTGTAATTGTGATAGGACTATTTTGAAACACTTGTAATGTTAGGCTATTATTGGTAAATTGCTCTAATAGATGTTTTTGTTGCTTTTCCCAATCTTGTAATTCTTGGCTTAATTTTTTATTGATGACAATTCTTCTTGTTCCTGCTTTAGTTTTTGTTGTGCTGATATGAGTTACTCCTTTATTAACATAGACAGATTTCGTGATATGAATTGTATTACTTGAAAAGTCGATGTCTTGCCATGTTAGGGCAAGAGCTTCCCCAAGTCTTAATCCTGTAAAGAATAGAACAGTAAAGAGTAGTTTGATATTATATTCTTCGGGTTCAAATAGTGTCAAAAACTTCTGAAATTCTTTGACTGTCCAAAATTGCATTTTTGTTTTTTCAATTGGCAACTTTTTTATCAATTTTGCTGGATTGGAGGAGTAATAGCCTTTTCGCAAACCAACATCAAAAATTTTTTTGAGTAAAATCATGATTTTGTTGATAGTATTTGTGCTTAACGGTTTATCAGAATTTTTAGCTACTTTTTGCCTAAGATGTTCTCTAAATTGGTAGATGTCTTCATAGGTTAGTTTTCCGACATTATCTACCATAGAAAAATAATCTTTGATGTGTTTGTTGTAATTATTATCTTGTGTATTGATATAGCTTGCTTTTCGATGATTTATACTATCTTCTTCCTTTAGTAGTTCATATAGTATGGGGATAGTTATTTTAGCCCCATAGAAGCGTTCTTTTAACTCTACACTTCGTAAGTAGTGTTCTGCCTCAATAGCTTTTTTTTTCGTCTTATAGCCCTTTCTGACAATTCTACGTTGCTTTAGTGTTATTGGGTCAAAACCGTTGCTAATATCAACTATCCAATTACCGTCTTTACCTTTTCTAATTGCCATATTTTACTCCTTGAGGGTACTGTTTTGAACATCAAAACCGAGTAATTCGCTTACAATAGTAGCAGGTATAGTACCAATTCGTTTATTCTGATAGACTGTAAAGCCTCGTGTTATCAGTAGCTCTTTCCCTTGGCGGATAATACGTTTAGATGTTCCCTCAGAGAAACCAAGGGCAACTAGGTCATTCTTAGTAACAGTTGCTATCATGTAACTTACTCCTTTATTCATCTAGTTTTATTTTCTTATACTTTACATGATTATCGAAATACTGACCGTCTTTATAGACTTTACTAATGTATTCCGTTTCATATAGTACGACTGAACTATCATAATTAAAATCTTCATAAGTATAAAATCTATCTTCATCAGGCTTTTTTAAGTTGCGTGATGAAAAATAGGCTTGCTTTCCGAAGTTTTCCAACAATTCTTGTCCAATCCCTTTTTCAAAATACTTTGTGACATATCGACCGCGATTTTCTTTGCTGTCTACATCAACTTTATTTATCCGTACTGCTCCATGTCCCCAAAGTTCCAAGAGTTGACGGTGTGGTACATAAGGAACGCTGAAAAGCAGAATATGAGCATGCCATGCTCCACGTTTTTGCTTTTCTAATACTGTTAAATATTTTAATTTACTTTTCTTGGTATTAAAGATGTGGTAGTTAAAGCGTTTTATAAAAGTTTTTAGTAAGTCTTTGAAGTGGTTTCTGTCGCTAATATTTTCTTTAGTGGTCAGGGTTAGAAATGAAGTATTGTCATTATAATTACAATCAACTAATCTTAATAAGTTCCACTTTGCTTCTAAGCGAGTTTTTTTCATACGCTCCAGACGTTGTTCTTGTTCTTCAGGTGTAAGTTCATCAAATGTTCTACGTTGTGATTTTTCCTTGCTTTTAGTATCAGTATCTAAAATGGATTTTCCTTTTGAAAATATTGGCTTTTCATATTCCCAAATTTCAATATAGGAAGCGGTGCGAATAATTTTTTTATTATAATTACTCATAAAAAAAAGCACCTTTGTTATAGCTTTCGCCAAAAGATTGTCTATATAATAAATAAACTAGGAGGAGCAAAGCTCCTCCCTACTTCTATCATGTGACTAAGCACCGCTCCGCTACACGCTTCCAGCTTGCCGACTTAGTCGGCAGTTTTGCTTAGTCACATGATTAGAAGTAGCTATTAAATTTATAGTCGTGGTAATTGTTTTAATATTTTGTCTGTTGCCCAGTCTGTTGAAATGACCTCAAAATGTCCTTGGTCATAAACGAGTAAATCTCCATTACCAATAAATTGATATTTATTATCTTTGTCAATATATAATGAAAAAGTATCTATACCAATAACATTTTTAGAAATATCAATAGATTCTTTAGGGGTATGCCCAACAATTTGTTTAGGAAAGTCTTGGTTGGGAAGCAGTTCTAATTCTCTAAAATGTGCCCATAAAGGAGACCCCCCAAGAGCTTTCCCACCACGCATTGGTCCTATTGTATAAGCTAGAATATCTAATTCTTCTTCATGCTCTTTGGTATAGAGGTTAAAATGCCATTCTTTTGGGTCAAATATCAGATTGAAACCAGCGTGACTGACTAAATAATTATCTAGTTGATAAGCTACTTGTAATTTCAAATCCTGCAACAATTCTTTAACTGCGAAAAAGACCTCTAGGTTTTGAATTGAGAAAGGAGCTTGTTCTCCCAGTAAATAATAAGCATCATGATTACCTATAAGATTAATTACATCTATTCCGTTTTGCTCTTTATCTATTTTCCAAGAGTATAAAAAAGTGAGGTCTTTGGCATAAAGTTGGATATTGTTAGTTTGACCATGTAAATCAACGTAATCACCAAGAAAAATGATTCTCTTAATATTATGTGTTTGGATAATTTTGTCAACAATGGGTAAAATCAGTTGAGATTTTAAGTGTAAATCACCAATTAATAACGTCTTCATATATATTCCCCTCTTTATTTTTGATATTAGTCTAAGAATCGAATTAAGTTATAGCACATTGTTTCGGTGATAGATAAATAGAATTAATTATTCTTAAGATGTTATTTAATAATTTCCATGAATATCAGACATAGAGTAATATATAGCTATAATATCCTCTAATTGTCTATCGAGCATTTAAGGCATAGATATAAGCTACATAGCAAGCAAAGTCGCCAATACGTTTTCTGTCATCGTTAAATTGTTCAAACCAAGCAACATCATTGCCCTGTTCACTTGCTAAACCTTTTAAAATCTTTAGTTGATAAATAACTTTATTGTGAGTAACAGTTCTAGATTCATCATTGGCAAGTTTCTCTTCTCTTGAGAGTGTGAGCCATTTACCACGTGCAGAGGCATACTCTACGCATAGAAGTACAAATGTTGTCCATTCTTCTTGAAATTCTTTATCAAGTTGATTGGAGGAATTAAGGAGACTAGAATAGATTTGTTCTGCTTCAGAAAATGAAACAATCCCCTTTTCATTCTTAAAATCATCGTAGTTAAAAGTTTGCATTGTAAAACTCCTTTATATATTATCTAATCTTAGCTATTTTGTTACAGGTAAAACATCAGAGCATGAGAACCAAAGGTTTCCGTTATACTGACCAACATTCAAATCTTTTAATATAACAGGGCAGGTTTTGTTGTTTGCCATTTCTTGAACTGTTAAAGTAGGTGTTAGTGTATTTACTTTTACTTGTATCAGTTCTAAAAAAAATTCAGTATTGTCGTCCTGTATGGACACGTTAAGGCGAAAAGCAGTAGGCTTATTTGTCTCTCTGTCTAATACTTCTGTATAGCCTTTTACTGCTAGAAATTTGTTGCCAAGCAGTTCTGGCTTTAAAAAATCATTCAACTTCATGTGTACCTCTTTTCTATCATCGCAGAGCGATGAGGAACAGATATTTTTGCTGAAAATCTATTGAATTTAAGCAAAAATATCTATTGAAATTATTTTAACTTTGTTATATATAATTGTAGTTCTTTTATAAAATCGAATTGTGTTGTATCAAGATAAGGACTTTCCCAATATTGAGCCGTTTCTTTTCCTGAGCCTTGCATGTAAAGATAGCCAGCCCCTTTTACCTTAATTGGCTTTAATTTATCAGGGGTAGCAGAACTAAAGACCATTCGATAACCCTCGCTAGAATTTGCACCAAGAGCAATTCTCAAGCCTAGGTTATCTCTAAGGTCGGTATTTAAGGTTTCGGCTCTCATTTGTTGAGCTGAAATTAGGATAAATACCCCAGCTTGTCGCCCAAGTAGAATGATTTGCTTGATACCGTCCATAACTTCAACTATAACTTCTTTTGATTTTTTATCCGTTCCTGAAGCTTGAAATGCTCCCATTTCATCGAATATCAGCCATATCGGCTTAAAGCCGTGCTCTGAAAAATTTGCCCCATATTGGAAATTTTCACGCATATATTGGTAACGTTCGTGGAGCTGTTCCAGTACTTGGCGAACGATACGAGAGATATTGTTTGGAGTTGTAGCGACATACTCTTCTCCGAAATAGTACGATAAACTGCCCAAATCACTATTTTTAGGGTCAGCAATATAGACTGTTGATTGCCGTTTGAGAAGTTCTAAAATCAGGAAAGATATGAAGACAGACTTTCCGCTCCCTGTTCCTCCTGATACTAAAATATGTGGGCATTTGATTGGGTTATAATTTACACCATATCCTAAATCTATATCAAGGCTATCTATCTCTTGTCTTTGGTTGTGAGATTGTAGAACTAGTCTTTCGGGCTTTATGTAATAGAAATGATATTCTGTAAAACTGGGCCGAATAATCTTTTCCTCAAGCTCTAGTCCAAGCACGCCACAAAGGACATCATCTAGAGATTGAATTTTTGTACTAAATTCATCACCCGTTATAAGAGCTTTGATAATAACATGACCTTTTTGTCTATCTAATTCATATTCTAAGATTGCACTTCTAATGATTTTTTCATAGCCAGAGCTATCCTTAGAGGTGGTATATAGTCTGTTTGTGTGGAGTACATAAAGTAAGCTCTCACGTATAATAAGGTAATACTCTAAGTTATATCGAAAAATTTTTATTTTCAGATGAATTTTATAGATAATTAATCCACCTAAAAATATGAAGAGAATTTGAACAAAAGTTGGAGCTCTTATATTGACAATAATACCAAACATAATGCAGGTAGTTAGTGCTATTATTGAAAAATGTACTGTCTTCAATTTACTACTAGTAATAATATAAGTTTTGGTTAAATCAGCACTTTGTCTTAATTTAAACATATTAGTTAGATACCTTTTATTTTATCTAAAAGCTCTTTTAAAAGTTCGTAAAACCCTAAGAGCTTGATTTTTGCGAAATAATAGATAGAAATAAATAATGGAATACATCCAAGAACAAGGGCAGAAACTGAAAAGAAATGCCCTTGAGGAAGAATAAAAATTGCTATGCCAGCTAATATCAGAAATCCTAAAAGAAATATATATGCTTTTAAATTATCACTCATTTTGCATTACCTCCTCTAATAAATAAGTACTATAAAGAGATAGAGGCTGATAGAATAGCATGGTCTGGAAAGCCGACTCGGCTATTATAATCAGCATTTTTTAAGAATTCCCAAGAATAATTTTCATTTGATATAGGGATGTTTGCAAAAATATGGTCTAATTTACAATATTTCCAAGAGGTTTCCTCAGAGGGAGTATGTACGGTTAGGCCTGCTTTATTCATTTCAGACTTAAGCAATGGATAAGAGTAAAATTCCCTAGCTTTGCCCTGATAGGAATGAATATCGTCATTCTGTTTGAAATAGCCATTATTAAAGTCACCTAGAACAATTGTATTTTCATGTATTGCGGGTAAATTTGAGATTAGTTTGTCTAGTTGCGATTTTCGATGTTTGAAATCTTGAAAAATGTTTTCTCCACCGACCTTGATACGAACTCCAATAATGTTTAATTCTTGTCCTTTAATTGTCACTCTAACGTGTAAAAAGTTTGGATTATTATCATCATTATCGATAGTAATGACTTGGCAATCATTAACTAAATCATTCTTTATTGCAATAAGGATTTGATTTCCAAAATCAATAGTACGCACATCTTCAAAAATTTTGTATCCCATATCCTGTAATTTAGTACAGAATAAACTATGATTATCTGCTCTTACATATTCTGTCAAGCAGATGATTTCTGAATTTTGTTTAGCTAATTCATGTACAATCATTTCAGGAATTTGTTTTCCTTGTCCTGAACGTTGATTGATGTTCCAAGTGGATACTTTCATTGTGGATGCTGTCATTTTTTTCATATATAAATAAACCTTTCTATTCTATTAGTAAATCAGCAAGAGGAGGAGAACTCCTCCTGCTAGTCGTTCAAGCCGTCAAAGATTTCTCCTTGTTCCTGTTCATCATCATAATAGCTTTCCAATTCTTCATAGAAGTAATCTAAAGCTTCCTGTTCCAATCCGTTCATACTAGTTACCTCCTTTCTTTAAACTAGCTGACAACTAGTTATTTTTCTATAAAAAGAGTATACAACAAAAAAATAATTTGGCAAGCAAAAAAGATAGTAAATAGGTATTTTTTTTGCTAAAATAAAATTAAATAAATGGAGGAGAGTTATCAATGGAGAAACAAATAGCTTTTTATATGACAAAACGCTCATCGGATGAATTAGACGAAATCCAAAAAATTATTGCTGAGAAAGAAGGTCGAGTAACTAAGGCTTACATCCTAAATCAAGCAATTTATAAGTACTATGAGTACATAAAAGAATATTATGAAATTGATGAAGAAATAAAATAGGTGAATACGCGAATTCCTAAAAAGTTACTAAAAATCAAAATTTTGTTTTTTCAAACAATATAAATGGTTTTTTATAACGTTGATTATGCTGATTTATAAAGATGTAAAATCTTAAACACCAAACTCAAAATCCAGTGTCCGCAAGGACGTGCCGGTTCGACCCCGGCCGCCGGTATAGTATAGAGTTAAGGAACGTTGTAAATCTTCGTTCCTTTTTATATTATTTTTGCTATAATGATAGTTATTCAAATTTTATTTAGATTATGAAAGTGTAGGGAAGTATGTCTCGTTCTATCGATTTATTAAAACATCGGTATTTGAAAAATATTAAAGAAAATCCTGAATTGTTTATTGGGGTTGAACTGGAATATCCTGTTGTAAACTTGGAAGGGAATGCAACAGATGTTGAAGTTATAAAAGATTTATTTCATTATTTCCTTTCCGCTCTGGATTTCACTGTAGAAAAGGTAGATGATTTTGGTAATCCTATCCAGTTAGTGGATCCGATAAGTCAGGATGCTATTTTATTTGAAGTTTCCTATACAACGATTGAGTTTGCATTTGGTAAGGCCGAAACGATTCAAGAGGCCGAAAATCGTTTTAACAATTATATGGATGTGATTCAGAAAAAGTTAGCTGGATCAAATCATGCTATTATCGGCTGTGGTATTCATCCCAACTGGGATAAAAATGAGAATTGTCCTGTGGCTTACCCACGGTATCGCATGCTGATGGACTATTTGAATTTGAGTAGAAATGTGACTAAATCAGACTTGCATCATTTCCCTGAATATGGTGCTTTTATCTGTGGGAGTCAGGTTCAGTTGGATGTTTCAAAGTCTAACTACTTACGGGTGATTAATGCTTTTACTCAAATTGAAGCGGCTAAGGCTTATTTATTTCCAAACTCTGAGTTTTCGGGAGCAGATTGGGATACGAAAATTTCAAGGGACATTTTCTGGGAAGACTCGATGCATGGTATCTATCCAGAGAACGTCGGTGTCAATGCTAGGCTATTTAAAGATGAGGATGATTTTTTTGATTATCTAGATCATTCTGCAATTTTTACTGCGGAACGTGATGGACAAACCTATTATTTTTATCCGATTCAGGCTAGGGACTATTTGGCTACACCTGAAATCCAAGCATTTTCTCTTAATGGGGATGAGGTTCTTATTTCCCCTCAAGAGAAAGATTTTGAAACTCATCGTAGTTATCAGTACCAAGACTTAACGACTCGCGGAACAGTTGAGTTTCGTAGTGTGTGTACTCAACCTCTAGATAGAACCTTCGCTTCAGCAGCTTTTCACTTAGGATTGTTGGTTAATTTAGATAAGTTAGAAGCTTACTTAGAAGCAGCATCTTTCTTTAAAGAATTTGGTCGTAATTACAAGTTTTTAAGACGACAATTTTCTAAGAAAAAGCTTACAGAACAGGAAGAAACTGCGATAATAGAGTTTTCAAAAGACTTACTCCAGCTAGCTGAGGAAGGACTAGAGATGAGAAATAAGCAAGAAATGACCTATTTACAGCCTTTGAGAGAAGAATTGAGCCTATAATTTCTCTTATAAAAGGAGAATTTTCTGAAAAATCATGATATAATGGATGAGACTATAGATAAAGGATAGAGAGTAATGACATTAGTTTATCAATCAACGCGTGATGCCAACAATACAGTAACTGCCAGCCAAGCTATTTTGCAAGGTTTAGCGACGGACGGTGGTTTGTTTACACCGCTTACTTATCCAAAGGTAGATTTAGACTTTGACAAATTGAAATATGCTTCTTATCAGGAAGTTGCTAAGATTGTTTTGTCAGCATTTTTAGATGACTTTACAGCTGAAGAGTTGGACTACTGTATCAACAATGCCTATGATAGCAAGTTTGATACTCCAGCTATCGCACCATTAGTGAAATTAGACGGGCAATATAACTTGGAACTTTTCCATGGTTCAACAATTGCTTTTAAGGATATGGCCTTGTCTATTTTGCCATACTTTATGACAACAGCTGCTAAGAAACATGATTTGGAGAATAAGATTGTCATCTTGACAGCGACATCTGGTGATACTGGGAAAGCTGCTATGGCAGGATTTGCAGATGTTCCTGGTACTGAGATTATCGTCTTTTATCCAAAAGATGGTGTCAGCAAGGTACAAGAGTTGCAAATGACCACTCAGACTGGCGACAATACTCATGTTATCGCTATTGATGGTAACTTTGATGATGCCCAAACAAATGTGAAGCATATGTTTAACGATGTGGCTCTTCGTGAAAGATTAGCGGCCAACAAGTTGCAATTTTCATCTGCAAACTCTATGAATATTGGTCGTTTGGTACCACAGATTGTTTATTATGTTTATGCCTACGCTCAATTGGTTAAGACTGGTGAGATTGTGGCTGGTGATAAGGTCAACTTCACAGTACCAACAGGAAACTTTGGAAATATCTTGGCTGCCTTTTATGCCAAACAAATCGGCTTACCAGTTGGCAAATTAATCTGTGCTTCAAATGACAACAATGTCTTGACAGACTTCTTCAAGACACGTGTTTACGACAAGAAGCGTGAGTTCAAGGTCACAACTAGTCCATCTATGGATATTTTGGTATCTTCAAACTTGGAGCGCTTGATTTTCCATCTTTTGGGTAATGATGCGGTTAAGACAGCTGAACTCATGAATGCCTTGAACACGCAAGGACAATATGAGTTGACAGATTTTGATGCAGAGATTCTTGATCTCTTTGCGGCTGAATATGCGACTGAGGAAGAAACGGCAGCAGAAATCAAACGTGTTTATGAGTCAGATTCTTATATCGAGGATCCACATACGGCGGTTGCCTCAGCAGTTTATAAAAAATACCAAGCTGCTACTGGGGATGCGACTAAGACAGTGATTGCTTCAACAGCTAGTCCATACAAGTTCCCAGTGGTTGCAGTAGAAGCTGTAACTGGAAAATCAGGGCTTGGCGACTTTGAAGCCTTGGCTCAATTACATGATATTTCAGGAGTGGCAGTGCCGCCAGCAGTTGATGGGCTTGAAACAGCTCCTGTTCGTCACAAGACAACAGTGGCAGCTACTGACATGCAAGCAGCGGTTGAGGCTTATCTAGGACTTTAAGACAGAGGGAGTAAACTCGGTTGGGAAACCAACTGAGTTTCTTTTCATCAGGAGGAAGGATTGTTTAAGAAAAATAAAGATATTCTTAATATTGCATTGCCAGCTATGGGTGAAAACTTTTTGCAGATGCTCATGGGGATGGTGGATAGTTACTTGGTAGCCCACTTGGGCTTGATAGCTATTTCGGGTGTATCAGTAGCTGGCAATATTATCACGATTTACCAGGCGATTTTCATCGCTCTGGGAGCTGCTATTTCCAGTGTTATTTCAAAAAGTTTGGGGCAGAAGGATCAATCTAAGCTAGCCTATCATGTGACTGAGGCCTTGAAGATTACCTTACTATTAAGTTTCCTTTTAGGATCTTTGTCTATCATCTCTGGGAAAGAGATAATAGGACTTTTGGGGACGGAGAGAGATGTAGCTGAGAGTGGTGGACTCTACCTATCCTTGGTGGGCGGATCGATTGTTCTCTTAGGTTTAATGACTAGTCTGGGAGCTTTGATTCGTGCAACGCATAATCCACGTTTGCCCCTCTATGTTAGTTTTTTATCCAATGCCTTGAATATTCTTTTTTCAAGTCTAGCTATTTTTGTTCTGGATATGGGGATAGCTGGTGTTGCTTGGGGGACAATTCTGTCTCGTTTGGTAGGTCTTGTGATTTTATGGTCGCAATTAAAGTTGCCTTTTGAGAAACCGACTTTTGGTTTAGATAAGGAACTATTGACCTTAGCTTTGCCAGCAGCTGGAGAGCGGCTTATGATGCGGGCTGGAGATGTAGTAATCATTGCCTTGGTTGTGTATTTCGGGACAGAGGCAGTGGCTGGAAATGCAGTCGGAGAAGTCTTGACCCAGTTTAACTATATGCCTGCCTTTGGCGTCGCTACGGCAACGGTCATGCTGGTGGCTCGAGCAGTTGGGGAGGATAATTGGAAAAAAGTAGCTAATTTGAGCAAGCAAACCTTTTGGCTTTCTCTGCTTCTCATGTTGCCTTTGACCTTTAGTATCTATGCCTTGGGTGTACCATTAACTCATCTCTATACGACAGATCCTCTAGCGGTGGAGGCTAGTGTTCTAGTGACACTTTTTTCACTACTTGGTACTCCTATGACGATAGGAACAGTCATCTATACAGCAGTCTGGCAGGGTTTGGGCAATGCTCGGCTTCCCTTTTATGCGACAAGTATAGGAATGTGGTGTATCCGCATTGGAACAGGATATTTGATGGGGATTGTGCTTGGTTGGGGTTTGCCCGGTATTTGGGCCGGAACCCTTTTGGATAATGGTTTTCGTTGGTTATTTCTACGTTACCGTTACCAGCGCTATATGAGCTTGAAAGGATAGGAAATGCAAAAAACAGCTTTTATTTGGGATTTAGACGGGACTTTATTGGACTCTTATGAAGCGATTTTATCAGGGATTGAGGAAACTTTTGCTCAGTTTTCTATTCCTTATGATAAGGAGCAGGTGAGGGAGTTTATTCTCAAGTTTTCTGTGCAGGATTTACTTGTGCAGGTGGCAGAAGAGAGAAAGCTGGATGTGGAAATGCTAAATCAGATGCGTGCACAGAGTTTGGCTGAGAAGAATGCTCAGGTAGTTTTGATGCCAGGTGCGTGTGATGTGCTAGCTTGGGCAGAGGAATCAGGAATTCAGCAATTTGTTTACACTCATAAGGGAGACAATGCTCTTACCATTCTCAGAGACTTGGGTTTGGAATCTTATTTTACAGAGATTTTAACCAGTCAGAGTGGCTTTGCGCGTAAACCTAGTTCAGAAGCGGCTACCTATCTGATAGACAAGCATCAGTTGAATCCTGACAATACTTATTATATAGGGGATCGGACTCTGGATGTGGAATTTGCCCAGAATAGTGGGATTCAAAGCCTCAACTTTTTAGAGTCGACTTATGAAGGTAATCACAGGATTCAAGCGTTAGCAGATATTTCCCGTATTTTTGAGGCTGAGCAATAAAAAGATTGTGTCAGTTTTGTGACAGAGACCTAACAAACTATTTCAAGTAACCAAGTTTGTTACAAGGAATAGACAGTTCTGTTAAATAGGCCCGAGAGGGCTTTTTTTCTGCATTTTTTGTGTTATGATAGACAGGTACTCATTTGAAAGGAATTTGAAAGAATGAAGAAAAGAATATTATTAGCATCAACAGTAGCCCTGTCATTTGCCCCAGTATTGGCAACTCAAGCAGAAGAAGTTCTTTGGACTGCACGTAGTGTTGAGCAAATCCAAAATGATTTGACTAAAACGGACAACAAAACAAGTTATACAGTACAGTATGGTGATACTTTAAGTACCATTGCAGAAGCCTTGGGTGTAGATGTCACAGTTCTTGCGAATTTGAATAAAATCACTAATATGGACTTGATTTTCCCAGAAACTGTTTTGACAACGACCGTCAATGAAGCAGAAGAAGTAACAGAAGTTGAAATCCAAACACCTCAAGCGGCTTCTAGTGAAGAGGTGACAACTGCGACAGCAGATTTGACAACCAATCAAGTGACCGTAGATGATCAAACTGTTCAGGTTGCAGACCTTTCTCAACCGATTGCAGAAGCGCCAAAAGCGGTAGAAACTACAAGTACAAAAGAAGTAGCAACAAATTCAGAAGTTGCAGAGACAGTTGCTACTGCAGAAGAAGTCGCGCCATCTACAGGAACTTCTGCTTCAGAGGAGCAAACAGCCGAGACAAGCAATGCAGTTGCAGAAGCAGCTCCTCAGGCAACGAGTCCAGCTGAGAAGCAGGAAACACAAGCAAGCATTCAAGCTGAATCAGCAGTGGAAGCAACTGCAACACCAGTTGAAGAAAAAGCACCTGAAACAACTACAACAAGTTCAGAAGAAGCAAAAGAAGTAGCATCATCAAGTGAAGCTACAGCAGCAGTTTCTACTTATCAACCAAAAGAGGCGAAAACAGTTTCAACAACTTACGCGGCTCCAGCAGCGCCCGATTATGCTGGACTTGCGGTAGCGAAATCTGAAAATGCAGGCCTTCAACCACAAACAGCTGCCTTTAAAGAAGAAATTGCTAACTTGTTTGGCATCACATCCTTTAGTGGTTACCGTCCAGGAGACAGTGGAGATCACGGAAAAGGTTTGGCTATCGACTTTATGGTACCAGAAAGCTCAGAATTAGGGGATAAGATTGCGGAATATGCAATCAAAAATATGGCTAGTCGTGGAATTAGTTACATTATTTGGAAACAACGTTTCTATGCTCCATTCGATAGCAAATATGGACCAGCTAATACTTGGAACCCAATGCCAGACCGTGGTAGCGTGACAGAAAACCACTATGACCACGTTCACGTTTCAATGAATGGATAAACCAGACTCTGTCACATAATTTTTACGAATGAGAACTAGCTTTCATGATAGGAAGCGAGTCTCGTTCGTTTTTTCTTTGTCAATTTGAATGGAAAATTACAATCTTACAATGCCTTAAGCAACATTCTTGCAATCTATTTTACTTTGTATTATAATTGATTAGTCAATTATTGATAAATCAATAAAAGGAAAGAAAAAATGATAGAGATTCAAGATTTACTTTATCAACTCCGCTTGTCTGAGCAAGCGAGCACGCAATTGTTTGAAAAAAAGCTTGGGATTAGTTTGACACGGTATCAGATTTTATTATTTTTGCTGAAGCATTCCCCTTGTAATCAAATAGCAGTTCAGGAGCGTTTGAAAATTGATCAAGCTGCTTTAACCCGGCATTTTAAGATTTTAGAAAAGGAAGGTTTGGTCGAGCGTCATCGCAATTCTGAAAATCAGCGGGAAGTGTTGGTAGAGGCTACGAAGTATGCCAAGGAGCAGTTAGTGGTGAATCCCCCTCTGAAGCATATCAAGGTTAAGGAAGAGATGGAAAGTATCTTAACAGAATCTGAAAAAACAGAACTCAACCGTTTATTAAATAAATTGGTTTTGTGGATTGAGAATATAGAAATTTAAGGAGAAATAGATGTCAATTATTACAATCATTTTAGCAACGATTGTTGCTTTGGAGCATTTTTACATTTTTTATTTGGAAAGTATTGCAACGCAATCAGATGCAACCAGTCGTGTCTTTAACATGGAAAAGGAAGAACTGGCTCGTCCGTCTGTAAGGTCATTGTTTAAAAATCAAGGGATTTATAATGCTCTACTAGGAGTCTTTCTCTTGTATGGGATTTATTTCTCACAGAATTTAGAAATTGTGACTATTTTTGTCTTATTTGTGATTGGGGCTGCGGCTTATGGCTCTCTTACAGCAGATAAGAAAATTATTTTGAAGCAAGGTGGACCAGCTATTTTAGCCTTGATTAGCATTTTCCTTTTTAAATAAATTTGAAGGTCGATTCTAATCTCGCTAATCCTTTTCAATCCAGAATAAGGGAAATATGTTATACTTGTTTTTAAGAAAATAGTTTCATTAAATTGGTTTTGAGGAGTTAGAAATGAAAGTATTAGTGACAGGTTTTGAGCCCTTTGGAGGGGAGAAGGTAAATCCAGCCTTGGAGGCCGTTAAAGGTTTACCAGCTGAAATCCATGGCGCTGAGGTCCGTTGGCTAGAAGTGCCGACAGTCTTTCACAAATCGGCCCAAGTATTGGAAGAAGAGATAAACCGTTATCAACCTGACTTTGTCCTTTGTATTGGCCAAGCAGGTGGAAGATCTAGTTTGACGCCTGAACGAGTGGCCATTAATCAAGACGATGCACGCATCCCGGATAACGAAGGTAATCAACCGATTGACCTTCCCATTCGCCCAGATGGTGCTCCGGCCTACTTTAGTAGTTTGCCGATTAAAGCGATGGTTCAAGCTATAAAAAAAGAGGGATTGCCGGCCTCTGTTTCCAATACGGCAGGTACTTTTGTCTGCAATCATTTGATGTATCAGGCCCTCTATTTGGTAGAAAAAAAATTTCCACATGTTAAGGCAGGTTTTATGCATATTCCTTATATGATGGAACAGGTGGTGAATCGACCGACTACTCCAGCTATGAGTTTAGTGGATATTAGGCGAGGGATAGAAGCGGCAATCGGGGCTATTATAGAACATGGAGATCAGGATCTCAAGTTGGTAGGCGGAGAAACTCATTGATAGAAAAAAGCTTGAGGGGAAACCTTCAAGCTTTTGGACGTTTTCGAGCCAGTACTGCCCGGTAGAAAATTATTTTATTGATTTGAATGTAGGGTAGGAGTGAGAAACTAGCAATTCCAAAAGTAATCCAATTGAGGAAGTACCAAGGAAGGAGTTGTAGGTCTAGAATAAAGCGCTGAAATTTGTAGCCTTTCATCAGGAAACGGCTGGTTTTTAGGATTTGTCCTGGTTTAGCTTGTCCTAAGTCTAGGGTATCACAGAGGAGAAATTCTACCTGCGAATAGGCATAGTATTGTGGGATATAGAGACTATTTCCGACAATCATCAAGAGGATACTTGCTAGAAAGTAAAGACCAAAGGTCATGAGGAAACGCTCAGTTTCAATTGACGTGAGATCCAGATTGGGAAACTCAGGATGAAGAACTACGAATTTCTTTGCTAGAAAGCTACTGTAAAAAAGAAAGTAAATTCCAAGCAAACTAGGAATACTCCATAAGAAGAGATAGAAACGTTTGAGGAGAAGAGTCAAAAAGGTTTGTGAAAAGTGCTCTTCTTTAAATAGAGTGAGACTATTTTTGACGGATAGTTCTGTATCAGGATTCTTGATGAGTTTCAGTGTTGTATAGACTGAACTGGTTAGAAGTATTGTTCCGATAAAGGAGACTAATAGAGGAAAAAGGTAGGCTTGGAATACATGACCAAACACGCTTAAAAAGGGTTGTTCTAAAACACTCTCGTTGATGCGCTCTAAGGGATTGAGGAAGCCAGACAAGATGACCAGCATGCTAGGTAAGAGATAGACGAGAAAGAGGCGGGGATTTTCAGCCTGAAATTGTCTAGCTTGCAGACGAACAGTTTTTAAATCAATTTTTCGGTATTTCATTCTCTCATTATACCATAGTTCGTGACAGTTCCTACTTTTTTTGATAAAATCATACAGTATGCCCTTGGGCACAAAGTATGAACTGGGACTGTCTTTCCCAGCTTCGGAGGTAAAAAATGTCAGATTCACCAATCAAATATCGTTTGATTAAGAAAGAAAAACACACGGGAGCTCGTCTGGGAGAAATCATCACACCCCATGGTACCTTCCCAACACCTATGTTTATGCCAGTTGGGACACAAGCCACTGTCAAAACTCAGTCGCCTGAAGAATTGAAGGAAATGGGGTCGGGAATTATCCTGTCAAACACCTATCATCTCTGGCTTCGTCCTGGAGATGAACTCATTGCACGCGCAGGCGGTCTCCATAAGTTCATGAATTGGGACCAGCCTATTTTGACAGATAGTGGTGGTTTTCAGGTTTATTCCTTAGCAGATAGTCGCAATATCACAGAAGAAGGGGTAACTTTTAAAAACCATCTCAATGGTTCTAAGATGTTCTTGTCCCCAGAAAAAGCCATCTCTATTCAGAACAATCTGGGTTCAGATATCATGATGTCCTTTGACGAATGTCCCCAGTTTTATCAACCATACGACTACGTTAAGAAATCAATCGAGCGTACCAGTCGTTGGGCTGAGCGTGGTTTGAAGGCTCACCGTCGTCCGCATGACCAAGGGTTATTTGGGATTGTGCAGGGGGCTGGATTTGAAGACCTTCGTCGACAATCGGCTCATGACCTTGTCAGCATGGACTTCCCAGGCTACTCTATCGGTGGTTTGGCAGTGGGAGAAACCCACGAAGAGATGAATGCTGTCTTGGACTTCACAACCCAACTGCTTCCTGAAAATAAACCTCGTTATCTGATGGGTGTGGGAGCGCCAGATAGCTTGATTGATGGGGTGATTCGTGGGGTGGATATGTTTGATTGTGTCTTGCCGACTCGTATCGCTCGTAATGGGACTTGTATGACCAGTCAAGGTCGTTTGGTTGTAAAAAATGCTCAGTTTGCTGAGGACTTTACGCCACTGGATCCTGAGTGTGATTGCTACACATGTAAGAACTATACACGCGCTTATCTTCGTCACCTGCTCAAGGCTGATGAAACCTTTGGTATCCGCTTGACTAGCTACCACAATCTTTACTTCTTGCTTAACCTGATGAAGCAAGTGCGACAAGCCATCATGGATGACAATCTCTTGGAATTCCGTGAGTATTTTATTGAAAAATATGGCTATAATAAATCAGGCCGTAATTTTTAAACTGGAATAGATATAAGCTAAAAATCCTAAGTTTTCTCTTGGGATTTTTCTTCTTTTTTTGATAGAATAAAGTGTATAATGAAAGGGAGAATAAACTCGTATGCGTATTAAATGGTTTTCCTTGATTAGGATTACAGGTTTACTTTTGGTACTCTTGTATCATTTCTTTCAGACGATCTTTCCTGGAGGATTTTTCGGGGTAGATGTCTTTTTTACATTTTCAGGTTTCCTGATTACAGCTCTACTTATCGAAGAATTTTCTAAAAGTCATGAAATTGATTTGGTTGGATTTTTTAGGAGACGCTTTTATCGTATCGTGCCACCTGTGGTTTTGATGGTCTTGGTGACCATGCCCTTTACCTTTCTAGTTCGCCAAGATTATGTGGCTGGAATTGGGGGTCAGATTGCGGGTGTTTTAGGCTTCATGACCAACTTCTATGAGCTCCTAACAGGTGGGAGTTATGAATCTCAGTTCATTCCACATTTGTTTGTTCATAATTGGAGCTTGGCCGTTGAGGTTCACTACTATATTCTTTGGGGATTGGCAGTTTGGTTCTTATCCAAACAGGCTAAATCAAATGGTCAGTTGAAGGGGATGGTCTTTCTCTTGTCTGCTGCTGCCTTCTTGATCAGCTTCTTCTCTATGTTTATTGGTAGTTTTCTAGTAACTTCTTATTCCTCTGTTTACTTCTCCAGTTTAACTCATGTCTATCCATTCTTTTTGGGAAGTGTGTTAGCAACTATCGTAGGCGTTCGTCAGACGACTTCCCTAGTTAAGCAATTGGATAAAATCTGGGATTTACGCAAGACCCTTTTAGTTTTTGGAGGAGGTTTTGGCTTCTTACTCATTTTGACCTTCTTTGTCAAATTTACCTATCTCTTTGCCTATCTTATGGGCTTCTTGCTTGCCAGTCTTGCAGCCATTGCTATGATTCTGGCGGCGCGTGTCTTACATGAAAAGACTCCTAACGTGCAGGAGCCAAAGATTATCAGCTTTTTAGCGGATACTAGCTATGCGGTTTATCTTTTCCATTGGCCTTTCTACATTATTTTCTCACAGTTGACATCAAATCTTCTTGCTGTGTTATTAACTTTGATTTTTTCTTATGGATTCGCCAGTCTTTCATTCTATGTATTGGAACCTTGGATTGCAGGAAAGGACACACCTATTATACAAACCCTCCGTCCCCTGCCTCATATTCACACAATCCTTGCAGCAAGTACAGGAATCTTGGCATTTATTGTCTTCTTAGTGACTTTGATGGCACCACAAGTGGGAGCTTTTGAGACAGATTTGACTGTCAATGGTTTGAAGCAAGCTGAAACAAATATTGGCCAGACCAAGTTGATGGCAGAACGAGCAGAAGCTGATAGTTTGGGAATTGCTGATGGCACTATGTTAATTGGTGATTCGGTAGCACTAAGAGCTAATACAGCTTTGCAGACAGCCCTTCCTGGAGCACAGATTAATGCGCAGGTCAGCAGAACAACCAAGACCGCCAATGAAATCATGCTCAACAATAGCCAGAATAAATTTCTACCAAAGATGGTGGTTATTGCAACTGGGGTAAATAATCCTGAAAATTACAAGGAAGATTGGGATAGTATCGTGAAAAATCTTCCTAAGGGCCACCATATGGTTTTGGTGACTCCTTATGAAGGAGATAAGACAAAAGAGACCTATGGAATCGTTGAGAAGGCGGCTGCCTATATGAGAGAATTAGCAGAGAAGACTCCTTACATCACGATAGCAGATTGGAATCAAGCTGCTAAGGAACATCCAGAAATTTGGACTGGGACAGACCAAGTCCATTTTGGAAGTGATAATAGTAAAATTGAAGCAGGAGCTAAATTGTATGCAGATACCATTGCTGCAGCCTTGCAAACAGCTCAAGACAAGCCGGTCAAATCAAAATAACTTGTATTAAAAAGAGAAGAGTTGGAGAAAGACTGGCTGACACTCAGCACTCTAAAATAATCTGAGTTCATGCATCTTATAAGCTAATTAAAAGACGGTTCAAATAAGCCGTCTTTTTCATATATTCAACTATCGTTCACTAAAGGAGATTTGAAAATTATACATTGTGCAATTAGGATTTTTGCAAACCTTTATAACTTTGCCACGGGCGTCGTCTGCCGCGTAGAACCAAAGAACCTCGTGGCATTTTGTGCATTTTTCAGTCATATTTATGCTCCTATAGTTTATTACCGCAATGGCTACACCGTTCTGGTCGGTTGCTTGTTTCTCGTCCACAAATAGGACATTCAATAGTTGCTGAAATGAGTTTTCGAATTAGTTTAATCATATTTATCACCAACCGAATTTCTTTTGACAAGTTCCATACTCACATCTATGGTAAGAAAGATTATGATAAATAGCTTCTTTACAAAAATCACATTTATTACCACTTAAAGCACGTTCACAAGCACAATACCATTCATTAGGGTTTCCCATAATAAAACCTCTTTCTATTTGAATCTTTTATAGCACAATGCCACAATCTTGCGCTAATTCTTCTAATGTAAGTCCAGAATACCGTTGTAGGTTCAAAAGTTCCTTATCGATTTCCAGTCTTCCACCTGAAGAATCAACTCTCCACTGCAAAATTGACTCCATAACTTGAATACTTGCTTCCACTGTCTCTAAAGTTCCTTGAAGCGATTCTCTTTCTTGAGTCAGACTGATGTATTGTTCACGGTCTGCCGAAGCCATTCGTCCACCCAGCTCGTTAATATCAGCCATCACTTCTAAGCGAATTCTTTTCGATTTTTCAAGAATTTTCATCGCTAATTCTTGTTTTTTAGTGTATTTATCAATTGCAGATTTTCTATTAAACCATAAAATTCCGCCAATAATTGCAATTATAAAAATTAAACCCATACTTTCTCCTTAATAAAATCCATAAGTATTTGTAGCATCTTTCAAAATCGTATCTTTCAATACGAAAAAACCTCCTTTTTTATTTTTACTCAAAAAATCCCTGCTACAATAGGGGTTGAGCTTGTTTTAGTTAACGGTCGTCAACTAAAACAATGAAAAAATAAAAAATGCCAATTCAACAAGGTAACTAAAACCTTATTAAATCAGCATTTGAAATATTTTTATTGATGACTTTGATTGTTTTAACAAACGACCGTTTGCTAAAACTGTTGATAGGTTTAATTTACTATTTTTCTAAGAATTTGTCAATCAATTATAAGTGATTTTTTCTATTTATTTGAATACCATTGCGCTTTAGTACATTATATATGGTTGCGGTAGAAATATTCAGCTGATTGGCTATATTTCGAACGGAAAGTTCTTTTTTCTGGTATTGCTCAATAATTTGCCTTTCCTTTATTTTAGGCAACCCTTTATTACCAAGTTTCACACCCTTTTCTTTCGCTTTGCGGAGTCCGTCTTTAGTGCGTTCAGAAATAGCTTGAAGCTCCCATTCTGCCACATAACCCAACATCAAACAAAAGAACTTTCCAGTTAAGGAATCTGTCTCAATATTTTCATGAATAGATTGTAGACGAATGTTATTCTTAGTTAAATCTTCAATAATAGCGGAGAGGTGAAACATTTTGCGAGTTAATCTGTCCAGCTTATAAACTATAAAATTAGTTTTAACGCCTTGTTTGGCGTAATTTTTAGCTAATCTTAACGCTTTTTCAAGCTGTGGGCGTTCTTGATTGCCACCAGAATCTTTTTCTATATAGAGCTTGTCGCAAAAGTTGAGAGCTTCTTTTTGAACGGATAACCCAAATTCTTGTCGATTATCTGTTGAGCTAACTCTGGCATAGCCGATAGTAATAGAATCTTTATTTTGATATTGTTCAATATCTTTCTTCACATTTTTCCTCCTTGCTTTACTATTGTAGCAGGTGGTTTTATTTTAGAAGAAAAACAACACAACTGGGATTTTAAACATAGAATCATCACTAATAGAAAAACATCATTATACGATAAAAACTAAAAAATATCCGAACTTTTGATTACTGTTTTATACAATTAGCGGCGAATGTTAGTATGTTTAGTTATATAAAACTTTAATAGCGATTGCCATTAAAGTTGAGCAACGATTGTATAAATATTCAAAATGTCTGTCATCAATAATATCTATTTTACCAATTTCATGGTGGCGGATTCTAAACATATTTCCTAATTTTGTTAGTTTTTTAAATTCGTCTTCAAAAACAGTTTGAATATTTTGTTCCCCTGAGCTCATCTGGGTTATAATTTTTTCAACAGATTGCTTCTTGTCTAGGGTTGGTGAATAAAAAGTTTTTAGGCGCTCAAAGGCATCCCATAATTTTTCAGTAGCAATTGGAAAATTACCCTTCAAATAAAATTGATGTGCATCAGATAATAATTCCTGAATCCCCCTTTCCTTGATTAAATCCTTAGGAGCTTTACCTATATTACTCTCTGAAATTGAGAATTCATTGTTAATTATAGTAGTATTAACATCGTTCAGCTTAAATAATACGTTAATTTTTTCTTGAAATGTCTCATCAGAACATTGTTGAGAAAAAAATTCAATGAAATCTAGGACAGACTTTGGTGAGGTATGCATGATAAATTCTTCAAGGTCCTCAGTTTCTAAGTATTCTCCATCTCTAAAAGCTTTTGGAGTATAGAATTGTTTTATATTATCAAAGGTTACTTCATCAATTGTTTGAGTGTAATTCCATCCAGTTTCGTCTGTAAAGTAAAGATTTTCATTATTTTTAAGTAGTAGCTGGAATAGTTGACGTCGCAATGCTAAAGGAAGCTTTAGGGGTATCTTTTTGTTGGAGAATAAGCTCTTATTTCTTTCAGAGAAAGGAATAAAGAGTGCAGGTTTGGCTTGATAATTTCGCCAGCTGTAAACATCTCGTCCAGAAATTTGACTTTCTGGATAGAGTTCGTAGCCATCTGATTTTAGCAATGAATTAATAGATTCTAAGTAAATTCCCCAGTTTTTATTATCGTCTCTGACTTCTGGATGAAAAATTTCACAAATAAAATCAAGGAATGCTTTATCGTTTCCGTCTAATAATCCAAAACGCTTGTCTTTGAATACCCAGTTTTCAGGGTAGTCATCATTATTCACTCTATGCTGCCAAATGTCTCCGGCTGCATTTTTAAATCTCTCATCATAGCTTTCAATATTTTCTAAATCGTAAAGCCTTCCTAAAAAATCAATCTCTTCAAGCCTCCCGTAGTACGGATAAAAAATTCTTTCTTCTTCAAAGAATAAATTTTCATTACTAACACCTTTAGTAAATAAGTCGTAGATGTCTCGTTTAGTTACATTTGTAATATAATTCATATCTATTTTACCTCTATCCTCCTTACAATTTTACCACAATATCAAGAAAACATTGTATCATCTGAGCTTTTTGAGAGAAATTATGAAGCAATAGAAAAAAACAAAAAATAATCTGTAACAAAAATAATTTCTAAAATGACAATCTTTTTGTTACAGATTATGTTATATCTCAATATTTTTCAATATTCTTTACGCTGTTTATTTGTTTCAGACTGACGCATTCGCGCGCCTTATACGTCGGATTTCATACCTAATTTAATAGAGAAATATATATTTACAATCAGAAAAAAACTGTTAAATAAATATGCTATAGAATATGATAAAGTGGTGTTACTTAATATTCCTAATACGGAGATAGCTGCGATAACTAACAGAATAAAAATATTTAGCCCCTGAATATACGCCTCTATAGAATTTCTCTTCTTGATAGAGAAGAAGGTGATGATATAGCCTAAAATACCAATTAACGCAAATGTAATTAGCAATATAGAATAGGTCCAAGCAGATTTACTAATAAAATGAAGCATGAAATATTCAAATCCCGCAATTATAAAAATTATAAAAATATCTAGTGTTTTTACATTCCATAATTCTTCATATCTTATAGCTGCTAGAACTTGGGATTGAAGAACTCTAATAAACATACAGAACGAAAATAATAATATAGAAAAATAGTAAAAAGAGATACCGCTATCTACAATTTCTTTCATTTTATCAAGAAATATAAAAAATAAACTACCGTGTATAATAGAGATTAACATTAAAAAAATTTCTTTGATATTGATTTTCAATCATACCACCTCAATCAATAATTCCAGCAAAAATCGTAATTGCTCCTAAAACGGCATGACTTAAACTTATACCTATAATATTACGATTTTTTTCATAATTTTTATACCAAATTAATCCAATAATGAGCGTTAATAAGCAAGTTAGAAAATCTCTATATATAATGTGAACAAAGCTATATAACAATGATGAAATTCCCCAATTCCAAGAGTCGCTTAGGTTCATTCTTCTGAATATTGATGTTAAAGCCCCTCTATATAAAAATTCTTGAACAGGAGAAGAAATAAAAAGATAAAATGAGTAAAACCACATTGTCTCCGTTGGGTAAAAGCGAGATATTCTAAAATATATCAATATTAAGCCCAGTATCGTTAAAATAATTGTAATTGGTATAACTTTTTTAATAGATTCCCTTGTTCCTTTTGTCGTAATCCCTAGTTCCTGATTATTGAATCCTATAACCCTTAATACAACGTAAACTATTGCAGCCCCTATAGTTAGATATAAAAATTTATTATCAAAGCTCAAAATTCCCAGCAGTATAAGGAGGGGTAAAGTAATATATATCAGAGAAACTATTGAAAGTAATATTAGATTATTTTTATTTACCATTTTAATCTCCTTTTAAAAAGTTACATACTTCATATATAGCAAATTATTTATGAAATATCAACCAATTATATGCTTAATCTTCTTTTTTTATCCCCTTTATGATTCTTGGCTTTATTAAACAAAAGAATATCAGCTCATTTTTCTCTAAATTTTCACTCATTCCAACAGTAAAATCAGTTTTGTCTTGTGTTGTGAAAGCTCTTTTTTCTAAATAATTTACAACATTTTCTGTTAAGGTTATCATGTCTTTCATTTTTGAAGCAGTATAGTCATAACTGGCTTTTACAGATAAAGCGAAACTTTTAACTTTAAAAATTTTATTAATAGCTTCTTTGGGTAAATGTCTATCAATAACTTCATAAAATTCATCTTCATTTTTACAAAAGCCAGCAATTAAGGTTAATTTGTTGCCATCTTTAAAATTGCTTTCAATAAACTGAGCAATTCGCTCATTGATGGTTTCGTTTTGGATTATTAAACCATTCTGGATAATTGGCATTTTGGAAATAGAATCTTGAATCAAAACTTTTAAAGTGGGTGAAACGAGATTTTTATTATCCTTTAACGCTTCAGGCTTATATAAATCAAAATAAAAAATCTGCTGTTTGCTTTTTAAAGCTTCCTCAATAGCTTTTCTATGTGAATATGGCATTAATAGAATCTCATTTTCAAGATACTTAAAAATGTGCTGGTTAATGATTTGCGTTTGTCTTAATTCTTCTGAGTTCTTAGAAGGAATATTCGAAAGATTCACCAAGAAAATCAAAAGAGTTGCTAAGTAAAGTTCATCTTCTTGGCAATGATTAAGTAATTCTATTTTTTCGCTACCAAACACAACGGTAGCTTTTTTGGCTTGGTTTAAAAGATCTGATTTGATTTTAAAAACAGCTTGCTTATAATCGAAAGTTTCATCACAGTTTAAATCTTTGAAAATATCAGATATCCTTTGAGATTGAAAGTCTAAATCACTAATCGGCAAAGCTTCGCGGTAAAATTCTGGAATTTCTTCGTCTCCCGTAAAAAGGCGGTTACTAGAAACACGGTTAATTTCTGGAATAAATGAAATTTTAAGGTTGTTTTCACTCACTAATCTATTCAAAATACTATTGACGAAATCTTCTTGGTTTCGTTTTTTCTTTTCAGATTTTTGCAAAATATAGCAAAACCATCCTAATCTAAATTCGGTCACACGATTTCTCCTTGAGATTTCTGAGATTTTTTACCTGATGAATGAGATAAAAATATTCGTTACACTATAATCATAAACAAAGTCGACAATGTTTATAACATAAATTATACCAAAATCAAAGGAGAAATCTCATGAATCATATTCAAAAATCGACCCCAAAAGTAGAACTTTCTCAACTTGTTAGCCCCTATCAGTTAGAAGTGGCTAAAACACTAAGTGAAGCGTTGGCAGATAATCAAGCCTTGGAGCTTCTCGCTAGCGATATTTTATATAAAGTGGGCAATCTAGCGCTTACTCAGTCTGAAATACTTAAAAATACGCCAGAAGCTAAAGCATATACAGATTATATTCTAAAAGTGTTCACTTATTACGCTACTGAAAAGATGAAATGAGGTAGCTTTATGATGGACTACTTTATAGCTTTTATGATTATCGTTGTTGCTGTATTTCTTTGGGATTGGTTCGAAAAACCAAAACAAGCAAATGAAGAACACTGTAGCGAAGAAGAAATTGCCCTGGCAGAATTTCTGGAAAAACAGCAAGAAATCAATCAACTTTTCTTGGTTGCAAAATCCGAATTGAGAAAATTCGAAAGAAAATAAAAGCCTTGATTGGACTAGACAAAAGGAAAAAATATGTTGAAATATACTACTGTTTCATTGCTTACAATTCATTCCAATCGCTTTAAAAACTGAAAACAATGAAATTTAACTTTTTACCAATTTTCTTGTATAAATGAAGGCAGAAAGGAAACCAACTATGAGAAAACTAATGGCATATATTCTTGGATTTGTTGCTTGTGCTTGGCTTATTAACTGGGCGGTGAAACTAATTCTGGAAATTCGGTGGTTCTTGGTTTTGACGACTGCGGTTATTTTCATTGGCTGGTTCGCCTTTCGGATTATTAAATCTAAAGATTGGAGGTAGAAATGAAAAGAAAATTCGAAGCGCTATCTTGGAGCGAACTCAACTGGATGCGCCCATTTGAGATAGATGATGTGAAATCTATGTTGGGTCAACTGGTGGGGCTAAGTCGGCGCAAAGCGGTTATTTTTGAAATTCGATTATCTAAGAATCGTGTGCGCTATCTGTTGGGCACAGAAGAACAAGATAAACGTCATATTCACCAGCTAATTCAATCGCACCGAGATATTCAGCTTTTAAGAGTCTTAAAACGTGAAAAACTTTCGGTTGCGCGGTTAGTGAATATCAAAGAATCTCACTATGCTTTAAAAACGGACTCTGTAGAAAATATGATACGTTCAAGCCTTACAATTTCAAAAATACTCCAGCCAGATGAGACAGTATCGGTTCAGCTAGTGATAGGCACAGGTTCACCACCTCGTCCACAGCCAAAAGACCTGCCGAATTTATCCGCTAAATGGTATCAAGTGATTACAAATAATGTTCCTGAGCTTTCCGAAAATTCCAAAAAGCTGATGAAACAAAAATTAAACCAATCTACTTTTAAGTGTGAAATTCGCCTTGGTGTCCAATCTCGCAGTATTTTGCGAACAAAGGAATTTCTTGGCAGCCTACTTAGTAGTTTTCGCATGATGGAATCAAATGCAACCATTGAATTAAAACCATTAGCTATCCAAAAACTTAATCAAGCACAACCCTCCTGGTCTTTCCCATATAGTTTATCCGTCTCAGACTTAGCTTGTTTCATGCTTTTACCTATTGGGGAAGAAAATATTGCAGGTGTGCCAAATGTTCACCCTAAATTAGTAACTCCACCTTTAGGCTACAATATTAATCGGAAGATTCAGCGAAGTTTGGCGCAAACGGTTGAAAGTCAACCAAGACCAATTCAAATTTCAGCTCAAGCTGGCAAAAAGCACACTGTTTTTCTCGGCTCAACTGGTTGTGGGAAAACCACCACCATGAGTCACTTGATTTTATCAGATATAAACTCTAAAAATCATAGCGTCGTTGTGGTGGATGCCAAAGGTCAACTTACTCATGAACTTTTAGAGCGCACACCAACTGAACACGATGAAGATATTGTGGTGATTTCACTCACTTCAAAGCGAATTGTCGGTATCAATCCTTTTGAGCTTACAAAACACGGTATTGAACCCGAAGTCATTGCAGACTATCTACTGGAGCTGTTTAAAGGGTTATATCCTGAACATTTTGGAATTTACTCGCTGGATATTCTATCGCACAGTTTTTTAACTCTGGCGCGCATCCCAAACACTTCTTTAGTGATGTTACCAAGTTTACTCACTAATCAGTCCTTTCGAAACAAACTATTAAGAGAGTTAAAAGACCCTATTGGTCTGGAAAGTTTCTGGAACTGGTTTGAACTGCTTAGTGAAGCCCAACGTCACCAGATGTTAAACCCCATTTTGAATAAATTCCGCCAGTTTTTGCTTCGCCCGCAACTTCGGGCAATGTTGGGGCAAACTAATACAAATTTCAGCCTTGCGGAAATCTTCAAAAGTCGAAAAATCGTGTTAATTCCACTAAATAAAGCGGTAATTGGTTCAGAATCTGCCAAACTCATCGGCAGTCTAATCACTTCCATGCTCTGGATGTTAATTTTACGCCAGTCTTCGGTTGAGCCAAGCAAACGCCAATCGGTCTTTATCTATATTGATGAAACGCCGAGTTTCTTAGGAATCCCTAACGCTAACTTAGACGAAGCACTTTCGCAATCTCGCCAATTTAATGTTGGCTGGAATATTGGCTTCCAACACCTCGCCCAGATGTCGCCTCAGCTAAAAGCTGGAATTGAATCTAATGTTGCGAATAAAATCGTTTTTGGCTTGAATCTTGATGAAGCTCGCGAAATGTCAAAATATACTCTGGAGATTGATAAAGAAGATTTTTACAACTTACCACCATTTTGGGCATATATTCGCACTGAAATTTCACAAAACACTTACCGCTGGGTTATCGGTAAAACCTACCCACCTAAACCAAAAATTAGGGATAGTCGTGCACCATTTTTGAATAGCTTGAGCCGATACGGACAAGATATTTCAGAAATTGAAAGTCAATTCGAAAACTACATTTTTGAAAAATCTACTTCAAAAAATGAAAATTCTAAACAGAAATTAACAGATTTAGGGAGGAAAAAGCGTTCCAATCGCTCTTCGAATCGTGTTGATGAAGAAAATTCGTCCGTCCCTGATAAATAAAGGTTTTTAGGATTTTTACTCACACGACTTACTCCGTAACTAAGCACATTTTGCGGAGAGTACACCTTTAAATTTAATGGAGAACAAAACAGATGAAATGGAATTACAAAACAGATAACGACACGCAAATTCTTTACTTTTTAAATCAAGCTAGATATGCCACCACTAACCAATTAGCAAGATTATTTTTTGCAGATAGCGCTCGATTTGAAACCGCCATTCGCCGTGCTAATTTTACCGCACAAAGTCTGAAGAAAGCTGGATTGGTTTCACACTTAAAACGGCGAGTTGGTGGCGCACGCCGTGGCTCTGCTTCTTATGTTTGGCAAATTACTTTTCAGGGACTAAAATTCCTTAAAAACCAAGATGAAACAGTTGTTTTGCGTTATAAAAATAAATACGAGCCAACTCAACATCATGTTGAACATACTTTAGCGATTACGGAAATTTTTGTTGAGACACTGGAGGCTGTTCGAGATTCAGAAAAGCTATTGCTTGAAATCTTTTCCTTTGAGCCGAACTCTTGGCGCAGCTACCAAAAACTCTCTGGTATTGGAATGACTTTGAAACCAGACGCTTATTTAGAGCTTGTTAATCATGTTTACGAAGACCATTATTTTCTTGAAATAGACCGAAGCACAGAAAGTCTTGCACGCATTGTAAATACTTGTAAGAAATATATTGAATATTATCGCTCAGGTATTGAACAGCGCCAAAAGCAAGTTTTCCCCTATGTTTTGTGGGTTGTGCCAGATGATAAGCGCAAACTGGCTATTTCGAAAGCGATTCAAAAAGAACTATATAACTTTTGGGAACTATTCACTGTAATAACACTTGAAGAATACCCAGATTATATCAAGGGAGGAATTTTGAATGAACCAGAAGAATCAAGATAGAGACTCAAACCAGCCCTCACGCACCGCCGATGAAATTTGTCGAATTGGTCGAACGACTTACTTAATCCGTCACCGTTTTACTGGAAATCGCAATCTTGAATATGTCCTAGAAAGGTTGATTTTAAGCGATAAATCACTACTTTAACAGTAGTAAAAATGGTATAATAGAAGTATAAGGTGTGTGAACTCCAAAAGGAGAAAAACACATGAACAGAACTTTGACAATTTCAGATTATAGACAAGTAGACACTTCGAAACTTTCAGATATTACAGTGGTTTATTGTCGTTTAAGTCAAGACGATGGTCTGGACGGAGATAGTAACTCAATTACCAATCAGAAGAAAATTCTGCTTGATGTGGTTGCAAGAGAAAATCTCCCTAATCCTATTTTGTTTGTCGATGACGGTTTCAGCGGAACAAACTTCGACCGTCCGGCTATTTCGGAAGCCTTGCGTTTGGTGGAAAATCGGCAAGTTTCAAACTTCGTCGTTAAGGATTTAAGCCGTTTGGGTCGCTCTTATATCAAGGTTGGTCAACTAACGGAAATTACTTTTCCTAGTTTTGATGTCCGCTTTATCGCCTTAAATGATGGCGTAGATTCGAATAAGCCTAATGAAACTAATTCTATTTTCCTACCAATTAAGAGCCTAATGGACGAAATGTATGCGGCGGATACTAGCAAGAAGATTCGAGCGGTGGTGCAAGCTAAAGCCAAAGCTGGCGAGCGAGTAACTACTAACCCACCTTACGGCTATCTCAAAGATTCAAGAAACCCTAAAAATTGGATTATTGACCCAGTTGCCAGTGAAGTCGTGAAGCGGATTTTTCAAGAAGCGAAAAGTGGAAAAAGTCTTTCGGAGATTGCGAAAGGGTTAGAAAATGACAAAATTTTTAAACCAGACCGCCACCGAATCGAAATTGGTTTGAAACCTATTTCCTCCACTTCAAATGTGGAAACTTTGCCTTATTTTTGGATACGAGAAACTCTAAGTGCGATTTTAAGTCGTGAAGAATATCTTGGACATACTGTCAATCTTCGAACTCGGACAAAATCATACAAAGACAAGCGTAAGTTGGATAATCCGAAGGAAGGTTGGTTAATTTTCAAAAATACTCATGAAGCGATAATTGACCAAGAAACTTTCGATATTGTCCAGAAGATGAGGAGTCATAAGCGGTCTAATCAGCGATATAAAAATCGGGCTGGTCATGAAAACTTGTTTGCTGGACTGGTCTTTTGTGGAACTTGTGGGCGAAAGCATTATTTTTGCCCACAAGAGAAAAACGGACTTAACCATGACCATTACAAATGTTCTGGCTACCGTAAGCCGATTGATGGTTGCGAAAATCCCCACTACATTCAAAACTCCGCCCTGATTGAGATTATAAGGAGTAAACTCCGCCAAACTATTCAGGAAGTCCACTTCGACCAAGAAGCCTTTTTGAAAAAGTTAGAACAGCAAAGCCAAGCTCAATTCAGCAAAAACAATAAACGCCAGCGCCAGCAACTTAAAAAGGATGAACACCGCTCTAAAGAGATTGACAGCATCATTCAGAAGCTTTATGAAGATAATCTACTTGGTAAAATTTCAGATGAACGCTTTGTGAAGCTAAGTCAGAGCTATGAAGAAGAACAGAAACAGCTCCAAACTTCCATTTCTGACTTAACCGAAAAACTCACCAAACAACAAGAAGATAGCCTTAACATCTCCAAGTTTATGGCGAGAATTTCGAAATATACAAAGTTACCAGAGCTAACAGTTGAAATAGTGAATGAACTGATTGACAAGATTGTGATTCATAAACCAACTGGTACGAAACGCAATCGCATTATTCAGATTGACATTTACTATAATTTCATCGGAAAACTAAACAACGAGAAAAGCGAGCCAAACGACTTGGCTCGCTAATATTAACCCAAATAACTAAACTGCTGTGTGTCAGGTCAGCTAAATCCAGCTCTTTTAAAATATCTCTAGAAAATAGGTCTATACCATTTACAAATGAATCAGAAAGGTTTATAATGTAATTGACATAATAAATATCAAAAGTAATCTTTTAAGGAGGTCATTATTATGCCTAATTACGTTAAAGCGGATCAGTTTTTCTATCCATTTGGCATTCGTCGCGGTGGGTACTTAGAACTTGTTGATGGCAAATTTGGGAAACATGTGGATCAAATTCCTGAAGGAGCAGAGGTTCTTGACTATACTGGTTATAGCATTGCACCAGGTCTTGTGGATACTCATATTCATGGATATGCAGGTGTAGATGTGATGGACAACAACATTGAAGGTACATTGCATACTATGAGTGAAGGACTTCTTAGTACCGGTGTTACCAGTTTCTTGCCCACAACTTTAACAGCCACTTATGAGCAATTGCTTGCAGTCACTGAAAATCTTGGAAACCATTATAAAGAAGCAACAGGTGCTAAGATTCGTGGCATTTATTATGAAGGTCCATATTTCACAGAAACTTTTAAGGGGGCACAAAATCCAACTTATATGAGAGACCCGGGTGTTGAGGAGTTTCATTCTTGGCAGGATGCTGCAAAAGGGATGCTAAATAAAATCGCTATTGCACCAGAACGTGATGGGGTAGAAGATTTTGTACGTACTATTACAGGTGAAGGTGTGACAGTTGCACTTGGACACTCAGATGCGACATTTGAACAAGCTAAGAAGGCAGTTGATGCTGGAGCTAGTGTATGGGTACATGCCTATAATGGGATGCGTGGTTTAACACACCGCGAACTAGGTATGGTAGGAGCTATGTATGAGCTCCCACATACTTACGCAGAATTGATTTGTGATGGTTATCACGTAGATCCAAAAGCTTGTGAGATTTTACTTAAGCAAAAGGGGACAGAAAACATCGCTCTTATTACGGACTGTATGACAGCTGGTGGGCTTGAAGACGGTGACTATATGTTGGGAGAATTCCCTGTTGTAGTAGCAAATGGAACTGCACGTCTCAAATCTACTGGTAATTTGGCAGGTTCTATCCTCAAACTTAAAGATGGTATGAGAAATGTAGTCGAGTGGGGTATTGCAAATCCACACGAAGCGGTCATGATGGCTAGCCTTAACCCAGCAAAATCTGTTCACATTGATGATGTCTGTGGCCAAATCCGTGAAGGTTATGATGCGGACTTTATCGTATTAGATAAAGATTTGGAATTGGTAGCTACGTATCTAGATGGTGCGAAACGTTATCAAGCATAAGAGAGAAAGCAGAAGATACAGCTTACTTTCTGTTTAGGTTTTATAAAGGATAAACTGCACCCCAAAAGTTAGATTTTTTCTGTCTAACTTTTGGGGTGTTTTCTTTATGTGTAGAATAGAACTAACTTCTCTGGATAAATTATTTATCTAACTTTTTTGGGAGTACTGTTATGAAAATCTTTTAATTTCCTTAAACTCATTCTTTTTCTATAGGTAAATCTCCTTAAATGAGTAGTAAAAGTACAAATAAGAAAATTCTTTGTTGTCTTGAAGTGGCTTCCTTTTGTCTTTAGAAAATACCTCTAAATATGGTAAAATAGTAGTAGAATAATGTGAGGAAAATGGATGTCAAATAGTTTTGAAATTTTGATGAATCAACTGGGGATGCCTACTGAAATGAGACAGGCTCCTGCTTTGTCACAGGCTGATATTGAGCGAGTTGTAGTTCATAAAATTAGTAAGGTATGGGAGTTTCATTTCGTATTTTCTAATATTTTGCCGATTGAAATCTTTTTAGAATTAAAGAAGGGTTTGAGTGAGGAATTTTCTAAGACAGGGAATAAAGCTGTTTTTGAAATCAAGGTTCTGTCTCAAAAATTTTCAAATCAACTCTTACAGGCCTACTATAAAGAGGCTTTTTCTGAAGGGCCATGTGCTAGTCAAGGTTTTAAGTCCCTTTATCAAAATCTGCGAGTTCGTGCTGAAGGCAATCAACTCTTTATTGAAGGTTCAGAGGCGATTGATAAGGAACACTTTAAGAAAAATCATCTTCCTAATTTAGCTAAACAACTTGAAAAATTTGGTTTTCCTACTTTTAACTGTCAAGTAGAGAAGAATGATGTGCTGACCCAGGAGCAGGAAGAGGCCTTTCATGCTGAAAATGAGCAGATTGTTCAAGCTGCTAATGAGGAAGCGCTCCGTGCTATGGAACAACTAGAACAGATGGCACCTCCTCCAGTGGAAGAGAAACCAGCCTTTGATTTTCAAGCGAAAAAAGCTGCAGCTAAACCAAAGTTGGACAAGGCGGAGATTACTCCTATGATCGAAGTGACGACTGAGGAAAATCGTCTGGTCTTTGAAGGGGTTGTTTTTGATGTGGAGCAAAAAGTGACCAGAACAGGGCGTGTTTTGATCAACTTTAAAATGACAGACTACACTTCCAGTTTTTCTATGCAAAAGTGGGTTAAGAACGAGGAAGAGGCTCAGAAATTTGATCTCATCAAGAAAAATTCTTGGCTCCGAGTTCGTGGGAATGTGGAGATGAATAACTTCACACGCGATTTGACTATGAACGTGCAGGATGTGCAGGAAGTTGTTCACTATGAGCGGAAGGATTTAATGCCAGAAGGAGAACGGCGGGTTGAGTTTCATGCTCATACTAATATGTCGACCATGGATGCTTTGCCAGAGGTCGAAGAGATTGTTGCGACAGCTGCTAAGTGGGGACACAAGGCGGTTGCTATCACGGATCATGGGAATGTTCAGTCCTTCCCACACGGCTATAAGGCGGCTAAGAAAGCGGGAATCCAGCTGATCTATGGTATGGAAGCCAATATCGTGGAGGACCGTGTCCCTATCGTCTACAACGAAGTGGAGATGGACTTGTCGGAAGCGACCTACGTGGTTTTTGACGTGGAAACGACGGGGCTATCAGCCATTTATAATGACTTGATTCAGGTTGCGGCCTCTAAGATGTACAAGGGGAATGTCATTGCTGAATTTGATGAATTTATCAATCCTGGGCATCCCTTGTCAGCTTTTACTATTGAGTTGACTGGAATTACAGATGACCATGTCAAAAATGCCAAACCACTAGAACAAGTTTTGCAAGAATTCCAAGAATTCTGCAAGGATACTGTCTTAGTCGCCCACAATGCGACCTTTGACGTTGGCTTTATGAATGCCAACTATGAGCGTCATGGTCTGCCAAAGATTACTCAGCCAGTTATTGATACGCTGGAGTTTGCTAGAAACCTCTATCCTGAGTATAAACGTCATGGTTTGGGACCTTTGACCAAGCGTTTTGGTGTGGCCTTAGAACATCACCACATGGCCAACTACGATGCGGAAGCTACTGGTCGTCTGCTCTTCATCTTTATCAAAGAGGTGGCAGAAAAACATGGTGTAACCGACTTGGCTAGACTTAACATCGATTTGATTAGTCCAGATTCTTATAAAAAAGCTCGGATCAAGCATGCGACCATCTATGTCAAGAATCAGGTAGGTCTAAAAAATATCTTTAAGCTGGTTTCTTTATCCAATACCAAGTACTTTGAAGGGGTGCCACGGGTTCCGAGAACGGTTTTAGATGCCCATCGGGAAGGTTTGATTTTAGGCTCAGCTTGCTCTGAAGGTGAAGTTTTTGATGCAGTCGTTTCCCAAGGTGTGGATGCGGCGGTTGAGGTGGCCAAGTATTATGACTTTATCGAGGTCATGCCACCAGCTATCTATGCGCCATTGATCGCCAAGGAGCAGGTCAAGGATATGGAAGAACTACAGACCATTATCAAGAGTTTGATAGAGGTCGGCGACCGTCTTGGCAAGCCCGTTTTGGCTACGGGAAATGTCCACTATATCGAACCAGAAGAAGAGATTTACCGCGAAATTATCGTCCGTAGTTTGGGACAGGGGGCGATGATTAACCGAACCATTGGTCACGGTGAACATGCCCAACCAGCACCACTTCCCAAGTCTCATTTTAGAACGACAAATGAAATGTTGGATGAGTTTGCCTTCTTGGGAGAGGAACTGGCTCGTAAACTGGTTATTGACAACACCAATGCCTTGGCAGATATCTTTGAACCTGTTGAGGTTGTTAAGGGTGACTTGTACACGCCTTTCATCGACAAGGCTGAAGAAACGGTCGCTGAATTGACCTACAAGAAAGCTTTTGAGATTTATGGAAATCCGCTGCCAGATATTGTCGATTTGCGGATTGAAAAAGAATTGACTTCCATTCTGGGGAATGGATTTGCTGTGATTTATCTGGCATCGCAGATGCTGGTTCAACGTTCCAATGAACGGGGTTACTTGGTTGGTTCTCGTGGGTCTGTCGGTTCTAGTTTTGTTGCGACCATGATTGGGATTACGGAGGTTAATCCTCTCTCTCCTCACTATGTCTGTGGTCAGTGTCAGTACAGTGAGTTTATCACCGATGGTTCTTACGGTTCAGGATTTGATATGCCTAATAAGGACTGTCCAAACTGTGGTCACAAACTCAGCAAAAACGGACAGGATATTCCGTTTGAGACCTTCCTTGGTTTTGATGGGGATAAGGTTCCTGATATTGACTTGAACTTCTCGGGAGAAGATCAGCCTAGCGCTCACTTGGATGTGCGTGATATCTTTGGTGAGGAATATGCCTTCCGTGCAGGAACGGTTGGTACGGTGGCTGCCAAGACCGCTTATGGATTTGTCAAGGGCTATGAGAGAGATTATGGAAAGTTTTATCGTGATGCAGAGGTGGAACGTCTTGCCCAAGGTGCTGCTGGTGTCAAGCGGACAACAGGACAACACCCGGGAGGAATCGTTGTTATTCCTAACTACATGGATGTTTACGACTTTACGCCTGTCCAGTATCCAGCAGATGACGTGACGGCTGAATGGCAGACCACTCACTTTAACTTCCACGATATCGATGAGAACGTCCTCAAACTCGATGTGCTGGGACATGATGATCCGACCATGATTCGGAAACTACAGGACTTGTCTGGGATTGATCCTAATGAAATCCCTATGGATGACGAAGGTGTGATGGCCCTCTTTTCTGGGACGGATGTGTTAGGGGTAACACCTGAGCAAATCGGGACGCCTACGGGGATGTTGGGGATTCCAGAGTTTGGAACCAACTTTGTCCGAGGCATGGTCGATGAAACCCATCCGACAACTTTTGCGGAGTTGCTTCAGTTGTCAGGGTTGTCCCATGGTACCGACGTTTGGCTGGGCAATGCTCAAGATCTGATTAAGCAAGGAATTGCGGACCTGTCGACCGTTATCGGTTGTCGGGACGACATCATGGTTTACCTCATGCATGCTGGCCTCGAGCCTAAGATGGCCTTTACTATCATGGAACGGGTACGTAAGGGCTTGTGGCTGAAGATTTCAGAAGAGGAGAGAAATGGCTATATCGAAGCCATGAAGGCTAATAAGGTGCCAGAGTGGTATATCGAGTCCTGTGGGAAAATTAAGTACATGTTCCCTAAAGCCCATGCGGCAGCCTACGTTATGATGGCCTTGCGTGTAGCTTACTTCAAGGTTCACCATCCCATTTATTATTACTGTGCTTACTTCTCCATTCGTGCCAAGGCTTTTGATATCAAGAACATGGGGGCGGGCTTGGAGGCTATCAAGCGTAGAATGGAAGAAATCTCTGAAAAACGGAAGAACAATGAAGCCTCCAATGTGGAAATCGATCTCTATACAACTCTTGAGATTGTCAATGAGATGTGGGAACGTGGGTTCAAATTTGGCAAACTCGATCTCTACCGTAGTCAGGCGACAGAGTTCCTCATCGACGAGGACACCCTTATCCCGCCATTTGTAGCAATGGATGGTCTGGGAGAGAACGTTGCCAAGCAGTTGGTGCGAGCGCGTGAAGAGGGAGAATTCCTCTCTAAAACTGAGTTACGCAAGCGTGGAGGACTTTCATCAACCTTGGTTGAAAAAATGGATGAAATGGGAATTCTCGGCAATATGCCAGAGGATAATCAGTTGAGTTTGTTTGATGAGTTGTTTTAAGAAGGCAGACTATCCTCAATTTTACAGAGATGTTTGATAATAAAAAAATAACAGGACATCAGATAATCCTGTTATTTTTTAAATGTAAGCATAAATATACAATAGTTACAGATTACTAATCCTCTAAGACTATATCCTCTTCTTTTAGGTCTTCTATCAGCTTCTGCTTATAATGAGTCAGAGAGAGTGTATGTTGGCCGACCCAAGATTCTCTAAATAAGTCAAATAATTCTTTGTTTTTAATGAGGTGTTTTGGTTCTATAATTTCTCCTACTAAATAATTATCTTCACAAAATGATATTAGGGGACTATCATCTATTGTACGGTAGTAAGTATAATCAATAGTATTTTTGAAAAAATAATAAATAAAACGCTGAAGTTTATCATGTGGTTCGTAAACTACTAATCTAAGAGATGGGGTTCCAGAATCTAGAGAAATTTCAATTTTTACGGGAAAATTGAGAATGTAATATTCAAATAAGTCTTCTTCACCAGATTTAGATTCTTCAAACTTATTTAATAAAGGAATTAAGATATTATTATTAAAGCGCTGAGTACTCATATCCTCTAACATAGGAAATACCGAATCTGCACTAGTGCTAAATTTTCCTGATTCTATTAAAAGAAAGCTGTAGTCACGCATCTTACTATCCGTTTGTATATTTAGAAAATAAGCAACAAAATATTCTTGGAAAGAACGATGGGTGAATTTATAACGGTTACCTTCTCTGTATAGTACACACAGAGCGTTTCCTAAATCGTCAATAAAATCGCCTATATTGAGAACGTTTTTAATTCGAGGAGGAAATTTTTTAAAAATTTCCTCAATCTCTGGGAAAGTAAACTCTGTTTTTGCTTTTTGATATGTTAGAAAACAGAAGATTGCAAAGCACTCTTTAAAAGTATCTGAACTTAAATCTGATAACATTTTTCGTCGATAACTTTTTGTAGCATCGTGCTTCGAGAGCATGGTATCAAAGGCTTGATAGTAGAATAGGTGTAATTTTTGCGGAATTTCTGCATAGTCATTGTAAGTGGAGAGCATAATATTTAGCAACAGAGGGTTTGAAGCAAAGGACTTATGTCTATCATATAAACCACTCTCTAAATCACGTATAAATTTATCTTTAAGTTCCTCGTCTGGATATTCAATTTTAGTAATAAGACTAATGGCTTGTTCTTTAGTAAAAGAAACAGCTTTTAAAACTGTGAACCGCTGAAATTCAATGAATTCAGATTCGCTATAAGGTCTTGAAGAAAGGATATAATGGTTTTCAGGATATTTGTCACAAAAATCATTTAACTTCTTGAAAAATTCTTTTTGGTTTTCGCTGTACAATTCATCATAGCCATCCAATAGGAATAAAAAGCATCCAGATTGAAGTGCATAATCTAAATATTCTTCTTGGAATGTATTATGAAATTGATTTAGTTTTTTTAGCAGTAATTTCTCAAGGTCTAAATGGCCCTCTTCGTTGAAATCTTTTAATTCAGTAAAAATAGGAATATAGTCTTTCAATTTTAATTCACTTAGAAAAAGGTGTTTCATGAGAGTGGATTTACCAATTCCACCAGAACCTTCAATGATTAAAAATTTTGAGAGATCAGTCAGTATTTTTGTTGTAGTGGGCTTGATGATGTCTGAACCCTTTTTTAAAAATGGAATTTCAAAAAAATCATATAGTTTTTTGGGTTCAATTCCGTAGATAATCGTTTTGATTTTACTGTATTTTTCATAAGAATTTGTTAAATAAGCTTGGAAAGGAATTTCTAGATCAATTTTTACCTCATTATAGGTAATTTTTAGTTTATTAGCTATTTTTGAAATTAGAGGTGAGAGATACTCATCAAAAATGGCATTCATAAATTTACTTGCTAAGTCATTGTTAAAGTTTTCGTCCATTATCTTTTTGCTCCGTGTATTTTGGGGTATTTTTATAAAGAATAGCACATCAGCTTTTTTATGTCAATATATTTTAAGAGGGAACCTCATTCGATTTGTCTATTGAAGGTGTTGTATATCTGTTGTATGTGTTTTGTATTTACATCGCTTGCCATTTTTGTTAAAATAATAGATAGAAAGAGGGTAAGAGTATGTCAAAGACGAGTATGAGCATTCGTTTGGATAGTGAGGTTAAGGAGCAGGCCCAACAGGTGTTTAGTAATCTGGGAATGGATATGACGACTGCCATCAATATTTTCCTTCGTCAGGCTATTCAATATCAGGGATTACCTTTTGATGTTAGACTAGACGAAAATCGGAAGTTGCTCCAAGTGTTAACGGATTTAGACCAAAATCGTAATATGAGCCAGTCTTTTGAATCAGTCTCTGACTTGATGGAGGATTTGCGTGCTTAAGATTCGTTATCATAAACAGTTTAAAAAAGATTTTAAGTTGGCTATGAAGCGTGGTTTGAAGGCAGAATTATTAGAAGAAGTTTTAAATTTTCTTGTTCAAGAAAAAGAACTTCCTGCTAGATATCGTGATCATCAATTGACGGCATCCAAGCATTTTCAAGGGGTTCGTGAATGCCATATCCAACCAGATTGGCTTTTGGTCTATAAAGTAGACAAGGAAGAATTGCTTTTAAACTTGCTAAGGACAGGAAGTCATAGTGATTTGTTTTAATAAATTTTAAGGGGGTTCTCATGAAACTAAGAATTTTTGCGGAAGACAAGCCGGCTGAGAAGGTATTTGAATATCAATTAGAACTTGCTGATCAGACAATACTTCTATCGACAGCATTCTTGTTAGGTACTATTGCACTAGCAGGGCTACTTTATGCTTTGAAAGAAAAATAAAAATAGAAAAGAGAAAACAACATGGTTTTACCAAATTTTAAAGAAAATCTAGAAAAATATGCGAAATTGTTGGTTGCAAATGGAATCAACGTGCAACCTGGTCACACTTTGGCTCTCTCTATCGATGTGGAGCAACGTGAGTTGGCTCACTTAATTGTCAAAGAAGCTTATGCCTTGGGTGCGCATGAGGTTATTGTTCAGTGGACAGATGATGTCATCAACCGTGAGAAATTCCTCCATGCACCGATGGAGCGTCTGGATAATGTACCAGAATACAAGATTGCTGAGATGAACTATCTCTTGGAGAACAAGGCTAGCCGTCTCGGAGTTCGTTCATCTGATCCAGGTGCTTTGAACGGTGTGGATGCTGACAAGCTTTCAGCTTCTGCTAAAGCTATGGGACTTGCTATGAAGCCAATGCGCATCGCAACGCAATCCAACAAAGTTAGCTGGACTGTAGCAGCCGCTGCTGGACTTGAGTGGGCTAAGAAAGTCTTTCCAAATGCTACGAGCGACGAAGAAGCAGTTGATCTCCTTTGGGACCAAATCTTCAAAACTTGTCGTGTCTACGAAGCAGATCCTGTTAAGGCTTGGGAAGAGCATGCAGCTATCCTCAAGAGCAAGGCCGATATGCTTAATAAAGAGCAATTTTCAGCCCTTCACTACACAGCGCCAGGAACAGATTTGACCCTTGGTTTGCCGAAGAACCACGTTTGGGAATCAGCTGGTGCTATCAATGCACAGGGAGAAGGATTCTTGCCAAATATGCCGACAGAGGAAGTCTTCACAGCACCTGACTTCCGTCGTGCAGATGGTTATGTAACCTCTACAAAACCACTTAGCTATAACGGAAACATTATTGAAGGTATTAAGGTGACCTTTAAGGATGGACAAATCGTAGATATCACTGCTGAGAAGGGTGATCAGGTCATGAAAGACCTTGTCTTTGAAAATGCGGGTGCGCGTGCCTTAGGTGAATGTGCCTTGGTGCCAGATCCAAGTCCAATTTCTCAGTCAGGTATCACCTTCTTTAACACCCTTTTCGACGAAAATGCATCAAACCACTTGGCTATCGGTGCAGCCTATGCGACTAGCGTAGTTGGTGGAGCGGAGATGAGCGAAGAGGAGCTTGAAGCTGCGGGGCTTAACCGTTCAGATGTTCACGTAGACTTTATGATTGGTTCTAACCAAATGGATATCGATGGTATCCGTGAGGATGGGACACGTGTACCACTCTTCCGTAACGGAGATTGGGCAAATTAAGGAGATAATATGTTAGGAAGTATGTTCGTTGGTCTCCTAGTGGGATTTTTAGCAGGTACTCTGACCAATCGTGGAGAGCGAATGGGATGTTTTGGAAAAATGTTTCTCGGATGGATTGGTGCCTTTATAGGCCACTTGCTTTTTGGGACTTGGGGACCGATAATAGCAGGAACTGCCATTATTCCAGCAGTACTAGGTTCCATGATTGTCTTAGCGATTTTCTGGAGACGAGGAAGTTAATTTCTTAAATCTGATACTCAATGAAAATCAAAGAGCAAACTAGGAAAATAGCCGCAGGTTGCTCAAAGCACTGTTTTGAGGTTGTAGATAGAACTGACGAAGTCAGCTCAAAACACTGTTTTGAGGTTGCAGATAGAACTGACGAAGTCAGTAACATATATACGGCAAGGCGACGTTGACGCGGTTTGAAGAGATTTTTGAAGAGTATGAAACGAAAAGGAGGTTGGTCATTGTACCAGCCTCCTTTTGAGTATGATATAATAGTTCTATGAGATTGGATAAATTTTTAGTTGCCTGCGCTGTGGGGAGCCGAACTGAGGTCAAAAACTTGCTCAAGGCTGGTCGCGTGACGGTAAATGGTAAAAAAGAAAAGTCAGCTAAATTGCAGATTGATGAAGAAAGAGATGAGATTCGCTTTGATGGGAAAGTGTTGGAGTATGAAGAGTTTGTCTACTACATGATGAACAAGCCCCAAGGAGTTATTTCAGCGACTGAGGATCCTAAGCACAGAACCGTTCTGGACTTGCTGGATGATATTGCTCGGAGCAAGGAAGTTTTCCCAGCAGGACGCTTGGATATTGACACGCATGGTCTTTTGCTCTTGACCAATGATGGTCAGCTTTCTCATGCTCTTCTTTCACCTAAGCGTCATGTGGATAAGACTTATATGGCTCAGGTTAAGGGAATTATGACTCAAGAAGATGTAGAGATATTTGCTAAGGGTATTCCTCTCAAAGACTTTACCTGTCAGCCTGCTAAACTGGAGATTATGTCGGTAGATTCAGAAAAGAATCAGAGCCAAATCCGTGTGACTATTGCAGAAGGGAAGTTCCACCAGGTCAAACGAATGGTGGCCTATTGTGGCAAGGAAGTAGTAGACTTGCAACGTTTGACTATGGGAACTCTAGTATTGGATGAGAACTTGCAGCGAGGAGAGTGGCGTCGCTTGACCAAGGAAGAATTAGAAGATCTCCGTGCTAGTATTGCTTAATTTAGTTTATATTCGAAAAAGGTGAGGGAGAATGTCCTCGCCTTTTATGTTTTTCAGTTGCTTCCTTTGTGAAAAGAGTTATAATAGACTGTAGAATAAAAGGAGGAATCTATGAACGCGATTCAAGAATCATTTACTGATAAATTATTTGCCAACTATGAAGCAAATGTAAAATACCAAGCGATTGAAAATGCTGCCAGCCACAACGGAATTTTTGCAGCTCTAGAACGTCGCCAAAGCCATGTAGATAACACACCTGTTTTCTCATTGGATTTGACCAAGGACAAGGTAACCAACCAGAAAGCGTCTGGTCGTTGCTGGATGTTTGCAGCCCTTAACACTTTCCGCCACAAGCTCATCTCGCAATATAAATTGGAAAACTTTGAGTTGTCACAGGCTCATACATTCTTCTGGGATAAGTATGAGAAATCAAACTGGTTCTTGGAGCAAGTCATTGCAACCGCAGACCAAGATTTGACGAGCCGTAAGGTTAAATTCCTACTTCAAACACCTCAACAAGATGGCGGTCAATGGGATATGGTCGTTTCTCTCTTTGAGAAATACGGTGTCGTGCCTAAGTCAGTTTACCCTGAGTCTGTTTCATCTAGTAGTAGCCGTGAGTTAAATGCAATACTTAACAAATTGCTTCGCCAAGATGCTCAAATCTTGCGTGACTTGCTTACTTCTGGTGCGGACCAAGCGACTGTTCAAGCTAAGAAAGAAGACCTCTTGCAAGAAATCTTTAATTTCCTTGCCATGTCATTAGGACTTCCACCACGTCAGTTTGACTTTGCTTATCGCGATAAAGATAACAACTACCAAAGCGAAAAGGGCATTACACCACAAGAGTTTTACAAGAAATATGTCAATCTTCCTCTAGAAGATTATGTTTCTGTTATCAATGCTCCAACTGCTGACAAGCCTTACGGAAAATCTTACACAGTTGAGATGTTAGGAAATGTGGTTGGTAGCCGTGCGGTTCGTTACATCAACGTGCCGATGGAGCGCTTGAAAGAGTTGGCAATTGCTCAAATGCAAGCAGGTGAGACTGTTTGGTTTGGTTCTGATGTCGGCCAGCTCAGCAACCGTAAGGCTGGAATCCTTGCGACAGATGTTTATGACTTTGAATCAAGCATGGACATTAAACTCACTCAAGACAAGGCTGGACGTTTGGATTACAGCGAAAGTTTGATGACCCACGCCATGGTCTTGACAGGTGTTGATTTGGATGAAAATGGGAAGTCAACCAAGTGGAAGGTTGAAAACTCATGGGGAGACAAGGTTGGTACCGATGGGTACTTTGTTGCCTCAGACGCTTGGATGGACGAATACACTTACCAAATCGTTGTCCGTAAGGAATTGCTGACAGCAGAAGAACAAGCTGCCTATGAATCAGAACCAATTGTACTCGCACCATGGGATCCAATGGGAGCCTTGGCTGAATAAAAGTATAGAAAAAAGGAATCAGATTTTAGAACCTGATTCCTTTTAAGTTGCTTGATTACATGATGTGAAGAACATGTGCCACAATACCCACTGCGAAGAGTGCAAGGATAATAGTGATTGGAGATACTTTTTTCTTAAGCAAGTACATGCAAAGGAGAGTAAGGAGTAGTCCTGATAGTCCAGGGATCAACATATCCAAGTTTTGTTGGAAAGTAGTAACTTTTTCAGGTGTTTGAGACAATCCTTGTCCTACTTGTGCGAATGCTTCTTGGATACCTTTAGATCCTTCTGGCAATTTATCCCAATGGATATAAGCCTTTTCATCTAGTTGAACTTTGGCAACATCGAAAGCAAATTTAATATTTACCCAACGTTGAACAAGGACAGCAAGAATGAACATACCAAGGATAGAAGCTCCTTTAGTGATGTCTTGAAGGATACCGCCAGACATATCTTTAGTGATTTCTGATCCAGCCTTGTATCCAATCTCTTGTGTATACCACAAGAATGACATACGAATCAAGTTCCAAAGAACGAAGAAGAGGATTGGACCTAAGATATTACCAGTAAGGGCAAGTGAAGCACCGAGTGATCCAAGGATTGGGCGTACTGTAAACCAGAATACTGGGTCACCGATACCAGCAAGAGGTCCCATCATACCGATTTTAACCCCTTGGATAGCAGCGTCATCAATTTCAACACCGTTAGCACGTTCTTCTTCAAGTGCAAGAGTAACCCCCATGATTGGAGCGGCTACGTATGGGTGAGTGTTGAAGAACTCAAGATGGCGTTCAAGAGCAGCGATTTGATCTTCTTTTTTAGTGTAGAGTTTTTTAAGAGCTGGAATTAATGAGTAAGCCCAACCCAAGTTTTGCATACGTTCATAGTTCCAAGAACCTTGTAAGAAAGTTGAACGCCACCAAACTTTTTTACGATCTGATTTAGTTAATTGAAGTTTTTCAGTCATGATGTTTTCAGTCCTTTCTTATCTTAGTAGTCTTCTAGGATATCGCCGATTGGGTCGTTAGAAGTTGCGGCTCCTCCGCCACCATTTCCACCAGTTTTAGAAAGGTGAAGGTAGATAAGAGCGATAGCAACACCGATAGCACCAAATCCGATTAGAGTAATATCTGACACGGCAGCAAGCACGAAACCGATAGCGAAGAATGGCCATACTTCACGAGTTGCCATCATGTTGATAACCATAGCGTAACCAACGGCAACGACCATACCACCACCGATAGCCATACCATCTTTAAGCCAATCAGGCATAGCATTTAGAATGCTTTGTACGGTTTCAGTTGGTACCATTAGAAGGAGTGCTGCAGGGACTGCAATACGAAGACCTTGAAGAAGAAGTGCGACAAAGTGAGCACGTTCAACTGCTTTGAAGTCACCTTTTTTAGCAGAAGCATCAGCAGTGTGAACCAATCCGACAGAGAGTGTACGGACAATCATAGTCAAGAATAGACCAGCAACTGCAAGAGGGATAGCAACTGCTTGGGCAACACCGATACCTGTCTTAGTAAAGTCGCCACCAAGAACCATGATAATGGCAGCAGCAACAGAAGCAAGAGCAGCGTCAGGAGCTACGGCAGCTCCGATGTTAGCCCAACCAAGGGCGATCATTTGAAGAGAACCACCAAGGATGATCCCTGCTTCAAGGTTACCAGTAACAAGACCGATAAGGGTACAAGCTACGATTGGTTGATGGAATTGGAACTGGTCGAGGATACCTTCAAGACCTGCTAGGAAGGCTACAACGACTACTAAAACCATAGAAATAATAGACATCTTTAAAATCCTTTCATAAAATCGATTATTGCACGTTTGCTTTGTTGATCAAGTCAAACAAATCTTTTTTGGTGTCGTTTGGTACTTTACGTACATCAAATTCAACACCAAGGTCACGCATTTTTTCAAATGTAGCAACGTCTTCTTTATCCATAGACAAAACGTTGTTAACCATTGTTTTACCAGTTGAGTGAGCCATTGATCCAACATTAAGAGTTTTGATTGGCACGCCACCTTCGATAGCACGAAGGGCATCTTGAGGTGTTTCAAACAAGATAAGGGCATGTGTTCCTCCGAAGCGAGGGTCTTTTGCAACGTCGATTAGTTTTTGGATAGGAACAACGTTTGCTTTCACTTTACCTGGAGCTGCTTGTTTAATCAATTCTTTACGTAATTCGTCTTTAGCTACGTTATCTGAAGCAACGATGATACGGTCTGCTTTTGAATCTGGAGTCCAAGCAGTTGCAACCTGACCGTGAAGGAGACGTGTGTCAAGACGAGCAAGATTGATTTTCAATTTACCATCCCCGATAACAGTTCCTTCTGGGATAGCAGCTTGGGCAACTGGAGCAGCTGCAGCAGTTGCAACTTCTTCAGCTGGATTTAACTCTTCTGGAAGAGCTTTGATGCCATCTTTGGCTTCTTTAATAATATTAGCAGCGACTTTTTCTACACCTGCAGCAGCGTCCATCAGGCGCTCTGTGTAGGCTTGGATTAACATCGGTAAGTTAAGTCCTGTGATGATGGCAAACTTACGCTCAGGATTTTCTCCCATCACGCGACTAGCTTGGTTGAATGGAGATCCACTCCAAAGGTCAGCCAAAACTAGAACCTCATCTTCTGCGTCAAATGCAGCAACAGCGTTATTAAACTTAGCGTATAAATCATCAGGACCTTCATTTGGCATAAAGGTTACAACTTGAACCTTTTCTTGTTCACCAAAGATCATAGATCCTGACTGATGAATACCCGCAGCAAATTCGCCGTGGCTCGCAATAATGATTCCGATACTCATTATTGTCATTCCTCCTTTTTTGTTTTAGTTTTCGTTTAAGAAAACTTTAAGACTTTTTAAGTATAAACCGTTTTCATCTAAAAATCAACTATTTATCATAAAATAATTAAAAAGATTACATCTGAAAATATTGATATATTGAGTTTTAGAGAAGTTTTTTTGAATCCTTATTTAAAAATTTAATATAAAAAAGTTGGAAGCGTATTCCAACTTTTAAAATAGGTTTTTATTAGATTAGTGGGTGAAGTCGAGTACCATACGTCCTTGAATTTGACCTTTTTCCATTTCGTCGAAAATTGCCACAGCATCTTCTATTGGACGTTTTTGAACAACTGGAACTACCAAACCTTCAGCACCGAATTGGAAGGCTTCTTCCAAGTCTTTACGAGTTCCAACGAGAGAACCGATGACTTGGATTCCATCTAGAACAGTTTTCACGATGCTGAGTTCCATCATTTCAGAAGGAAGACCAACAGCGACTACGCGACCACCGGCACGAACTGAGTCAACAGCCTGGTTGAAGGCAACTTTAGACACAGCAGTTACGACAGCTGAATGAGCTCCACCATCAGTTTTTTCCTTGATGAGTCCAGGTACATCTTCAACTTCGAGGCCGTTAATAACAATGTCCGCACCTACTTCTTTTGCAAGGGCAAGTTTGTCGTTATTGATATCAACTGCGATGACATGAGCATTGAATACTTTTTTAGCGTATTGAACAGCTAGGTTACCAAGTCCACCAGCACCGTAAAGAACAACCCATTGACCTGGTTCAACTTTTGCTTCTTTTATAGCTTTATAGGTTGTTACACCAGCACATGTGATAGAAGAGGCTTGGGCTGGATCAAGTCCGTCAGGAACTTTAACAGCATAGTCAGCAGTTACGATACATTGTTCAGCCATACCACCATCTACTGAGTAGCCAGCATTTTTTACTGTACGGCAAAGAGTTTCACGGCCAGTTGTACAGTATTCGCAAGTGCCACATCCTTCAAAGAACCAAGCAACGCTGACGCGGTCACCGACTTTAAGGCTTTTCACATCTGGGGCAATTTCTTTAACGATACCAACACCTTCGTGGCCAAGAACGCGTCCTGGTACTTGACCAAAGTCACCATGGGCAACGTGGAGGTCAGTGTGGCAAACACCACAGTATTCAATTTCTACAAGTGCTTCCCCAGTTTCAAGTGGACGGAGTACTTTTTCTTCAACAGCAACACCAGTGCTTTCTGGATTTACAACAACAGCTTTCATAGCTATCCTCCTTGATATTAACTGAGAGCAGGAGAAACAGGACTGGATTGATTTTATGTCAACAGAGTCGAGTGTGACGTGCTCTCTTGTATTTATATGTGAAGTATATCACAAAAGAAAGCCTTTTCCAAGGTTTTGGAGGCAAAAAGTAGAACAATCGATTAACTGGTTGATGAGACTGTGAAAAGAACACAAAGACCAGCTCGCAAGCTGGTCATACTCTTCGAAAATCAAATTCAAACCACGTCAGCTTCGCCTTGCCGTACTCAAGTACTGCCTACGGCTAGCTTCCTAGTTTGCTCTTTGATTTTCATTGAGTATCAGTATGGACTATAAGAATAAGTCTTGCAGGGTTTTGGCAACTCCGTCTTGGTCATTTGTCAAGGAAATTTGCTCATCTGCATAGGGGAGTAGCTCTGGGTTGGCATTTTTCATTGCATAACCTTTCCCAGCAAAAGCAAGCATTTCGGTATCATTGTGCTCATCTCCAAAGGCAATCAAATCTTTTTTGTCACGGTTCATTACCTTGAGCAAGTAGTCCAAAGCAAAGGCTTTGTTGACACCTTTTGGGGTACACTCAAGGATATTGAGCGGCCCTCCCCAGGTATTGATAGACAGTTGATGCTGGTAGAAGGCGTTCATTTCTTTTGCCAAGGCATACTTGTCACTGGCTCTGGTCTGTAATAGGATACAGTTAGGATCTTTGGTCACTAATTCAGGTTGAAATTGATCTTCAGGGTGGAAAGCTTCTACGCCAAATAGTTTGGGATTGGCAATTTCTTCATTAGGATTTGTAATGTAGAATTTTTTACGGTATTCTCCAGCGATAAAATCGGCTTGAATGTCCTCTGAACGTCGAACCATGTCTAGCAGATATTTTTTGTCTACAGTCAAACACTTTTCAAAATCCCAAACTTGGTCTGGTAAATGAGTAAGGGAGCCGTTGAAATTAATCATAGGAGTATTTAAGCCTAATTCACGGTAGAAATCTTTTGACATTCGGTAAGGGCGCCCTGTCGTAATAATAACCTGATGCCCTTTTCCAGTAACTTTTTTTATGGTTTCTTTGGTAAAGTCAGAAATCTGACTGTCTGAGTTGAGCAGGGTTCCATCCAGGTCAACTGCAATAATTTTTTTCGTCATAGGGACCTTTCTAGTGTCTTTTCAGATAAGATGTCTACTATTATAACAGAAAGCAGGCAGAAAAGCAGATTCGAAACAAAAAAAGAAATTTCATCAAATTCTTAAATAAATCAAACAAAGATATTGAAAAAGTGAATGATAAATGATATAATTCTATTATTGTTCGTAAAAATTAAAAGGAGATTGATAATGGACAAATTATTTAAACTAAAAGAGAACGGTACAGACGTTCGTACAGAGGTTCTCGCTGGTTTAACAACTTTCTTTGCAATGAGCTATATTCTCTTTGTAAACCCACAAATTCTTTCGCAAACAGGAATGCCTGCTCAGGGTGTATTCCTCGCAACGATTATCGGTGCAGTTGCTGGTACCCTGATGATGGCCTTCTACGCCAACTTGCCATATGCTCAAGCGCCAGGTATGGGACTCAATGCCTTCTTTACCTTTACAGTTGTATTTGGACTCGGTTATTCTTGGCAAGAAGCCCTAGCTATGGTCTTCATCTGTGGAATTATCTCATTGATTATCACTTTGACAAATGTTCGTAAAATGATCATTGAATCGATTCCAAATGCCCTTCGCTCAGCTATTTCAGCTGGTATCGGTGTCTTCCTTGCCTATGTAGGGATTAAGAATGCTGGACTTTTGAAATTTACGATTGATCCAGGTAACTATACTGTTGTAGGAGAAGGGGCTGACAAGGCTCAAGCAACGATTGCAGCAAACTCTTCAGCAGTTCCAGGCTTGGTTAGCTTTAATAATCCAGCTGTTTTGGTGGCTCTTGCAGGACTTGCTATCACAATCTTCTTTGTCATTAAAGGGATTAAAGGGGGAATTATCCTTTCTATCTTGACAACAACTATTCTTGCTATTGCAGTTGGTTTGGTAGATTTGTCTAGTATCGATTTTGCTAATAACCATGTTGGTGCAGCCTTTGAAGACTTGAAGACAGTTTTTGGTGCAGCTCTTGGTTCAGAAGGTTTGGGAGCTTTGATTTCAGATACAGCTCGCTTGCCTGAAACTCTGATGGCTATTCTTGCCTTTTCATTGACAGATATTTTTGACACGATTGGTACCTTGATCGGTACAGGTGAAAAAGTTGGTATTGTAGCAACAAATGGTGAAAATCACCAATCAGCTAAATTGGACAAGGCTCTTTACTCTGACTTGATTGGTACTTCAATTGGTGCCATCGCTGGTACTTCGAACGTAACGACTTATGTTGAGTCTGCTGCTGGTATCGGTGCAGGTGGACGTACTGGTTTGACAGCCTTGGTCGTGGCAATCTGTTTTGCAATCTCAAGCTTCTTTAGTCCACTTCTAGCGATCGTACCAACAGCCGCTACAGCTCCAATCTTGATTATCGTTGGGATTATGATGTTGGCTAGCTTGAAAAATATCCATTGGGACGATATGTCTGAAGCGGTTCCTGCTTTCTTCACATCTATCTTTATGGGATTCAGCTACTCTATCACTCAAGGGATTGCAGTTGGTTTCTTGACTTACACTTTGACTAAGCTTGTCAAAGGTCAAGCTAAAGATGTTCATGTAATGATTTGGATTTTGGATGCCTTGTTTATCCTTAACTACATCAGTATGGCACTATAAATGCTATAATATAAAAAGGGGTTCTCCCCTTTTTATATTATAGTTACTTGAAAATTGCTTCAAACTAGGTAGGTGATTTTGATTGAATGGTAGGAGTATGATTGATGATAAAAAAGAATATTTGGGATGAAGTATTAAACAGGGGGAAGTGGTTAATAATCTTTCTAGTAGGGCTTTTGTTTTCTCAGTTTCCTTTAGCCCTAGCAACTTTTTTAACTAGCAGAAAATTTCAACTGCTTCAAACGGGACTATTAGTAGGGGCCTTATCTCTTGTGGTTTTAACTGTATTTATAATAGGTGCTAGGAAAACACAGTTGGCTAGTTTTGGTTTATCGTTTTTCAAGGCTAAGGATTTGGCTAGATTGGCCTTAAGCTATCTAGTGATTCTTGCCTTTAATATTCTTGGTGTGGTCTTACTGCATTTGATGAATGAAACAACAACCGGCAATCAATCAAATATTAATGATTTGGTCCAGAATAGTTCCTTAATTTCCAGTTTTTTCTTACTGGTTCTAATAGCTCCTATTTGTGAGGAGATTTTATGTCGAGGAGTGATTCCTAAAAAACTCTTTCGTGGTAAAGAAAATGTGGGTTATATAGTCGGTGCTATTATCTTTGCCTTGCTTCATTTACCGACAAATCTACCTTCTCTTCTTATCTATGGAGGAATGTCAACTGTGCTAACTTGGACAGTTTATAAAACCCAACGTTTGGAAATGTCTATCTTACTTCACATGGTTGTTAATGGAGTTTTTTTCTGTTTGTTGGCTCTCGTGGTGATTTTGAGTCGGACATTAGGGATCTCTGTTTAAGATTTTTGACAATTGCTTACTTGTTTCTACTGGGAAAAAGATGAATGCAATCGTGTCCATCTTTTTCTTTTTATGGTAAAATAGAGAAATAATATGGTGAAAAGCCTTGAGGGAGTGACCGATATGTCAAGTAAAGCCAATCATGCAAAGACAGCTATTTGCGGAATTATCAATGTAACCCCAGATTCCTTTTCGGATGGTGGTCAATTTTTTGCTCTTGAGCAGGCACTTCAGCAGGCTCGTAAATTGATAGCAGAAGGAGCCAGCATGCTCGATATCGGTGGAGAATCAACTCGGCCGGGAAGTAGCTATGTTGAGATAGAAGAGGAAATCCAGCGTGTTGTTCCAGTGATTAAAGCGATTCGCAAGGAAAGTGATGTCCTTATTTCTATCGATACTTGGAAGAGCCAGGTGGCAGAGGCCGCTTTGGCTGCTGGTGCTAATCTAGTTAATGATATCACTGGTCTCATGGGTGATGAAAAAATGGCTCATGTGGTAGCTGAAGCGAGAGCGAAAGTAGTCATTATGTTTAATCCAGTTATGGCACGACCTCAGCACCCTAGCTCGCTCATCTTTCCTCATTTTGGCTTTGGTCAAGCTTTTACAGAGGAAGAGTTAGCTGACTATGAAAAATTACCAATTGAAGACTTGATGGAGGCTTTCTTTGTACGAGCACTAGCGAGAGCAGAGGAAGCTGGGATTGCTCAAGAAAACATCCTGCTGGATCCAGGAATTGGCTTTGGTCTTACCAAGAAAGAAAATCTGCTTCTTTTACGGGATCTGGATAAACTACATCAGAAAGGCTATCCAATCTTTCTTGGAGTGTCGCGCAAGCGATTTGTCATCAATATCCTTGAAGAAAATGGTTTTGAAGTCAATCCTGAGACAGAACTTGGTTTCCGCAATCGGGACACGGCTTCGGCTCATGTAACCAGTATCGCTGCGAGACAGGGTGTAGAAGTGGTGCGCGTGCATGACGTAGCTAGTCACAGGATGGCAGTTGAAATTGCCTCCGCTATTCGTCTGGCTGATGAAGCGGAAAATCTAGATTTAAAACAATATAAATAAGATGAAAGAAATTGAAAATAATCAGTGGATTGCCAACTACCGGACGGACCAACCGCATTTTGGCTTGGAACGAATGGTGGGACTGTTAGCTTTGCGTGGCAATCCCCATCTCAAACTCAAGGTCATCCATATCGGAGGGACCAATGGCAAGGGGTCTACCATTGCTTTTTTGAAAAATATGCTAGAAAAACTAGGGATGAGAGTTGGAGTTTTCAGCTCGCCCTATCTCATTCATTATACAGACCAGATTAGCATCAATGGGGAATCTATCCCAGAGGCTAGACTAGAAGCCCTCATGGCAGACTATCAGTCTTTGCTGGAGGGAGAAGCGGCTGCCAATTTGGAGGGGACAACTGAGTTTGAGATTATTACAGCCATAGCCTATGACTACTTTGCCTCAGAGCAAGTAGATATGGCCATCATGGAAGTCGGCATGGGTGGACTTTTAGATAGTACCAATGTCTGTCAGCCCATTTTGACAGGAATTACGACTATTGGATTGGACCATGTAGCCCTACTTGGTGACACCTTGGAAGCCATAGCAGAGCAGAAAGCTGGTATTATCAAACAAGGTATTCCCTTGGTAACAGGTCGTATCGCTCCAGAAGCTTTGGCTGTGATTGACCGCATTGCGGAAGGGAAAGATGTGCCGAGACTTGCCTATGGGAAAGATTATCAAGTTTGTCATCAAGAGAGTGTGGTAACGGGTGAAGTCTTTGACTATACAAGTGCTGTCAGACAAGGTCGCTTCCAGACTGGCCTGCTTGGTTTGCACCAGATAGAGAATGCTGGGATGGCCATAGCTTTACTTGATACTTTTTGTCAAGAAGATGGTCGAGAGTTACCAGCTAATACTTTGCTTGCTCAAGCCTTGGAAGAAACAAGTTGGCCAGGGCGTTTGGAAATCGTGTCAAGAGATCCCTTGATGATTTTGGATGGAGCCCACAATCCCCATGCTATCAAGGCTTTATTAGCAACCTTGCAAGAACGCTTTGCAGATTATCGTAAGGAAATCCTCTTTACTTGTATCAAAACCAAGGCCTTGGAGGATATGTTGGATTTGTTGGAGCAAATCCCAGATACCGAGCTTACCCTGACACATTTTGACGATAGTCGGGCGACTGATGAAAACGTGCTGAAAGAGGTAGCCAAGTCTAGAAATCTCAGCTACCAAGGTTGGCAGGATTTTCTAGAGCAAAAATTGACAGATAAAACAGAAGAGAAACAAACAGTTAGGATTGTCACAGGTTCCTTGTATTTTTTGAGCCAAGTGAGAGCCTATCTGATGGAGAGGAAGAATGAAAATGGATACACAAAAGATTGAAACAGCTGTAAAAATGATTATCGAGGCTGTAGGAGAGAACGTTAATCGCGAAGGCTTGCAGGAAACGCCTGCTCGAGTGGCCCGTATGTACCAAGAGATTTTTTCAGGTCTTGGTCAAACAGCGGAGGAACATTTGTCAAAATCCTTTGAGATTATCGACGATAATATGGTGGTAGAAAAGGATATCTTTTTCCATACCATGTGTGAACACCACTTTCTACCATTTTATGGTAGAGCGCATATTGCCTACATTCCAGATGGCCGTGTGGCAGGTTTGTCTAAGCTAGCCCGTACGGTTGAAGTTTATTCGAAAAAACCACAAATTCAAGAACGTTTGAATATCGAAGTGGCCGATGCCTTGATGGACTATCTAGGTGCTAAAGGAGCCTTTGTTGTCATTGAGGCGGAACATATGTGTATGAGCATGCGTGGTGTTAGAAAACCAGGCACTGCAACCTTGACGACAGTAGCTCGAGGTCTATTTGAAACAGATAAGGACCTTCGAGATCAGGCTTATCGTTTAATGGGACTATAAAAAGAATCCGCTTCAAGCGGATTTTTCTAGAAAGGAATCATTATGGATCAACTGCAGATTAAGGATTTGGAAATTTTTGCTTATCATGGTCTTTTTCCTAGTGAGAAGGAATTGGGGCAAAAATTTATCGTTTCAGCCATCTTATCTTATGATATGACCAAGGCGGCTACAGACTTGGATTTGACAGCCTCTGTCCATTACGGAGAATTGTGTCAGCAGTGGACGGCTTGGTTTCAGGAAACAACTGAGGACTTGATTGAAACGGTAGCCTACAAACTGGTAGAACGTACCTTTGAGACCTATCCTCTTGTCCAAGAAATAAAGCTGGAACTGAAAAAACCTTGGGCGCCAGTGCATTTGCCACTAGATACTTGCTCGGTAACCATTCATCGCCGCAAGCAACGAGCCTTTATCGCCCTAGGAAGCAATATGGGAGATAAACAAGCAAACTTGAAACAAGCCATTGAGAACATGCGAGCTCAAGGTATCCATATTCTCAAAGAGTCCAGTGTCTTGACGACGGAGCCTTGGGGAGGTGTCGAGCAAGATAGCTTTGCTAATCAAGTGGTTGAGGTTGAAACCTGGTTGCCGGCCCCAGTTCTATTAGAGACCTTGTTAGCCATTGAGTCAGAGATGGGACGGGTGAGAGAAGTACATTGGGGGCCTCGTTTGATTGATTTGGACTTGCTCTTTGTGGAGGATCAGATTCTTTATACAGACGACCTCATCTTGCCTCATCCTTACATAGCGGAACGCCTTTTTGTCCTTGAGTCCTTACAGGAAATTGCACCTCATTTTATCCATCCTACATTAAAGCAACCTATTCGTAACTTGTATAATTCTTTGAAAAAATAGAAAAACTCTAGTTTTCAGTCACTTGCAACTGAAGGCTAGAGTTTTTAAAATAGGTCATTTTCTTCTGGGAGGAGGATAGTTTCTCTACCGTCCATGTCTAAAACCAGTACTCTTGGCGGATAAAGAGGGTCAAAAGGATGGTTAAAGTCAAAATCAATAGCTGTAGGGAGGTGTTGACTTGAAAAGTGGAAGGTAATTTTTCCTTGGTTATTTAGCAATTGAAACTCGAGTTCTTCTTCCAATTCAAAGACATTTTTTAAGAAGTGGTCGATGATATACCAAAAAGAGTCAATAACGTCATCAGGCAAGCTGGTAACAATGCCAAAACTAGCCGATCGCATGTGGGTATTGGTAAAAGCCATATCTCTGCCCCCTTTCTTTTCCCTTATCATACAGCAAATAGGATTAAAAATCAAGAAAAGGTGATTTTTTCTTCATAAACATAGTTTTCTATGAAATTTTTTTCAAACAATCTTCAAAAAACACTTGAAAGTGTTTACAAATAGTGATAAAATGGAATAAGTGGAATCATGAAAACGAAATTTTCATACCGTCTCTTTTTTTTAGAGTCTCGTGAGGTATGATATAGAAAGGAAATGGAATGAATACAGACGATACAGTAACGATTTATGATGTCGCCCGTGAAGCAGGAGTTTCAATGGCGACAGTTAGCCGTGTAGTCAATGGCAATAAGAATGTAAAAGAGAATACCCGTAAAAAAGTGCTTGAGGTGATTGATCGTTTGGATTACCGTCCAAATGCCGTGGCGCGTGGTCTTGCAAGTAAAAAGACAACCACTGTCGGTGTCGTGATCCCCAATATTACCAATGGTTATTTCTCAACGCTTGCCAAAGGGATTGATGATATCGCTGAAATGTACAAGTACAATATTGTCCTTGCTAATAGTGATGAGGACAATGACAAGGAAGTTTCAGTTGTCAATACACTGTTTTCTAAGCAAGTAGATGGTATCATCTTTATGGGTTACCACTTGACTGAAAAAATTCGTTCAGAGTTTTCTCGTTCTCGGACACCGGTTGTTCTTGCAGGAACTGTGGATGTAGAACATCAGCTTCCAAGTGTCAATATTGACTACAAACAAGCTACGATTGATGCAGTGACCTACCTTGCTAAAGAAAATGAGCGCATTGCTTTCGTAAGCGGTCCATTAGTGGATGACATCAATGGTAAGGTTCGTTTGGTTGGCTACAAGGAAGCCTTGAAAAAAGCAGGGATTTCTTATAGCGAAGGATTGGTATTTGAATCTAAATACACTTATGAAGACGGCTATGCCTTGGCAGAACGCTTGATTTCATCAAACGCAACTGCAGCAGTTGTAACAGGTGATGAATTGGCAGCAGGTGTCTTGAACGGTCTTGCTGATAAGGGTGTGTCAGTACCAGAAGAATTTGAAATCATTACTAGTGATGATTCACAAATCTCACGCTTTACCCGTCCAAACTTGACAACTATTGCCCAACCTCTTTATGACCTTGGTGCTATTAGTATGCGTATGTTGACTAAGATTATGCACAAGGAAGAGTTGGAAGAACGTGAAGTTCTCTTACCTCATGGTTTGACAGAACGTCGTTCCACACGAAAACGTAAATAGAAAAAATCAGGGAATCGTGAAGATTTCCTGATTTTGCTTTCTAGAGTAGGAGTTATACTCAATGAAAGTCAAAAGGCAAACTAGGAAGCTAGCCGCAGGTTGCTCAAAGCACTGCTTTGAGGTTGCAGATAGACGCTGATGTGGTTTGAAGAGATTTTCGAAGAGTATTAGCCTTCCATATAGTCTTTCAAAGCCTGTCCTGTTAGTCCGGCATTGAGGGCGATGAGGAGTTTCAAACGGGCTTTTTGGGCGTTGAGTTCTTTAACAAAGAAGACACCAGATTTTTGCAACTGTACGCCTCCACCCTGGTAGGCATAAACAGGCTCAGCGATACCGTTAAAGCATCGTGAAACTAGGGCGACTGGGATTCCTTTTTGTAGAAGGCTTTCTAACTTTTCAGCCGTTTCTTTGGGAATATTACCAGCTCCGAAGGCTTGGATAATCAAACCGTCCAATTGTTCCAAATCCAGCATATCAATTAGCTCATCTGTCATACCGGCATAAGCCGAGATGATAGGGACCAATCCTTGTATGTGATCAAGGTCAAAGCGGACACGGGGCTCAGCTGTTTTAAAGTAGAGTATTTCCTGTTTCATAATCAGACCAAGGGGGCCATGTGTTGGGGTCTGGAAGGTACCGACGTTGGTCGTATGTGTTTTGGTGACATACTTGGCAGCGTGGATTTCATCGTTCATAACGACCAAAACTCCTTTGTCAGCAGCCCTGTCATCGCTAGCCACTCGCAAAGCACTTAGGTAATTATAAACTCCGTCACTACCGAGTTCATTGGAGCTGCGCATGGCCCCTGTTAGAACGATAGGCATATGGGGAACTTCCATGGTATCAAGGAAATAGGCTGTTTCCTCTAAAGTATCGGTCCCGTGTGTGATTACCACTCCATCGTAGTTAGCAGCTTCCTCTTTGATTTTTTGGTAGAGGGCCAGCATATGCTTGGGTTTGATATGAGGGCTTGGCAGGTTAAAAAAGTCCAAGGCGTGGACTTGGATTCCTTCAAGAGGGTTGGACACATGGTTCATGGGATTATCTGAACTTGTCACAACAGCGCCAGAGGCATCGGCTTGCATGGAAATAGTTCCACCTGTATGTAAAACAAGGATTTTCTTAGGCATGATTTACTCACTCTTTCTGAAATGTGGTATAATCATTGTATCACAAAAGGGGAGATTGGGATAGGATGGAAGTCAAAGCTGTTTTTTTTGATATCGATGGAACCTTGGTTAACGATCGTAAGAGTGTTTTGAAATCCACTAAGGACGCGATTAAGATCGTCAAAGAACAAGGGGTACTGGTTGGCGTAGCAACGGGGCGAGGACCTTTTTTTGTTAAGGAATTGATGGACGATTTGGATTTGGACTTTGCGGTAACCTATAATGGCCAGTATATCTTTACTAAAGAAAGAGTCTTGTTCACGAGCCCGATTTCCAAGTTACACTTGCGCCATCTCATTACTTATGCTAAAAAAGAGGGCAAGGAGATTGCCCTAGGGACCAAGGATGCCATGTTGGGTTCCAAAATCATGTCCTTTGGTCTGGGTTCTTTTTCCCAACGAATCAGTCGCTTCGTTCCCTCAGTTTTAACTCGAACAGTGAGTCATTCCTTTAATCGTATGGTCAGCAAGGTTGTTCCCCAAAAGGAAGAAGACCTGCTTCATCTAATGAATCAGCCTATCTACCAAGTTTTGATGTTGATGACGCCAGAAGAATCTGAGAAGGCAGCAGCTGATTTTGAAGACTTGAAATTGACACGTAGCAATCCTTTTGCAGCAGATGTCATCAATCAAGGAAACTCTAAATTGGAAGGCATACGCCGAGTCGGGAAAGAATATGGTTTTGACCTTAACCAAGTCATGGCTTTTGGTGACTCAGATAATGACCTTGAAATGCTGGCTGGTGTCGGTATGTCGGTCGCTATGGGAAATGGTAGTAGCAGTGTCAAGGAAGTTGCCAAGCACATTACCACTAGTAATCAACAGGACGGAATCCACAAGGCCTTGGAACATTTCGGTGTTCTAGCCTCAGAAAAAGTCTTTGTCAGCCGTGACTATCATTTCAATAAGGTCAAGACCTTCCACCACATGATGGATGAACGAACCCAAGAAGAACCACGAGCTTGGGATTTAGAAGGTGCAACCCACAGGGCTGGCTTTAAAATAGAAGAATTGGTGGAGTTTGTTCGAGCTGCCAGCCCTTCTGAAGAGGATTTTGGTCAAGCTCTATCGCAACTTCATCAAGCCCTTGATAAAGCAGCAGATAAAGTAGCCAAGAAGACGCCTGCTCAACAAGATTTGATAGGGCAGGTGGATGCCTTGATTGATACGCTTTACTTCACCTACGGTAGTTTTGTCTTGATGGGGGTGGACCCAGAACGTATTTTTGATATTGTTCATCAGGCCAATATGGGGAAAATTTTTCCAGATGGCAAGGCTCATTTTGATCCAGTGACCCACAAAATCTTAAAGCCAGATGATTGGGAAGAAAAATATGCTCCAGAACCTGCCATTAAAAAGGAACTGCAGCGCCAGCTCAAGGCTTATGAACGTCATAAAGAGAGAAATAGACAGTAAACAAAAAGTAAACAAAAAGGAGCTCTGGGCTCCTTTTCTTCGTGATTATAAGGTTTTTTCTTGTTCTCTCACAACCAGCAAATCAACCTTAGCATGGCGGAGGATATATTCAGATGAAGATCCGACCAAGAGGCGTTCAAAGGCGTTGAGACCAGTTGCGCCAACGAGGATGAGGTCCACTTCCTCAGCATCGGGAATAGTACGTGCCAGTAGGGTCTTTGGATTTCCCATTTCAATGACGATATGAACATCTGCCACACCAGCATCTTTAGCACGTTTTTCGTACTCTTTCATCAAACTTTCAGCGTCGACTTGGAGTTCTTCGTAAACTTCAGCATCAAAGGTGGATACGCTTTGGAGAGCGCGTGTGTCAATGACATGTGCGATGGTGAGTTTAGCGTCGTTTCGTAGAGCAGAATGAACTCCCTTGACAAAAGCCAAGTCTGCTTCTTTAGAACCATCGATTGCGACCATGATATTTTGGTAACGTTGTGCCATAATGAAACCTCCTGAAATTTTCTTACTATAATTGTAAACCTTTTCACTATAGAAGTAAAGCAAAAAAAGTATTTTTCAAAAGAATATTAGCGCTTAAAATCTATATAAATATATGATAAAATAAAAGAAAGGATAGCAGGAAAGAAGTGAAGGGAGGGAGAATGATGAAAAACGCTTTTCAAAAATCAAATTTCCTTTATTATGGAATTATCCTAGTTTCAGTCTTGCTAGAAGTTATCATGGTCTGGCAATTAGAGAAGCTAATTCCGCTTCTCTATCCAGGTTTTGTTGGCTTTTTAGTCTTTCACCTACTCTACCATTTTCTATTATTCCTGGTTGCAAAACGAAGTGGGCGTTGGGATTATTTGATGATATGGGGGCTTTTCCTCATGTTCAATCTTCTTTATGACTCCTTTTTAGGCTTGCTTTTTCTAGGTTTATCTTTTGGTATGTGATGTGACTTTCGCAAAATACCTGCTATCTCCCCTGTCTTGACCTCGCTTTTAGCGAGGCTTTTCTTCTATAGAATTTTAGTAACACATTTCAGTAAACTTGTCGCATTTTCTTTCTAGTGGTATAATGTTACTATCCTGATGAATTGAGGAAACAAGATGAAAGAATATAACAAGTCTAGTAAGTTAGAGCATGTTGCTTATGATATCCGTGGTCCTGTTTTGGAAGAAGCCATGCGGATGCGAGCAAACGGAGAAAAAATTTTACGTCTGAATACAGGAAATCCAGCAGAATTTGGTTTTACAGCGCCAGACGAAGTCATTCATGACTTGATTATGAATGCGCGTGATAGTGAAGGTTACTCTGACTCCAAAGGGATTTTCTCAGCCCGTAAGGCTATCATGCAGTATTGCCAATTGAAGAAATTCCCAAATGTAGATATTGATGATATCTACCTTGGAAATGGTGTTAGTGAGCTGATTGTCATGTCCATGCAGGGGCTTTTGGACAACGGGGATGAAGTCTTAGTGCCAATGCCAGATTATCCTCTCTGGACAGCAGCTGTCAGCCTAGCTGGGGGAAATGCCGTTCACTATATCTGTGATGAAGCTGCAGAATGGTACCCAGATATTGACGATATCAAGTCAAAAATCACTTCCAATACCAAGGCGATCGTCCTTATCAATCCAAATAATCCAACTGGAGCCCTTTATCCGAAGGAACTCTTGTTGGAGATTATTGAGATTGCCCGTCAAAACGATTTGATTATCTTTGCGGATGAAATTTACGACCGCATGGTCATGGATGAACATGTGCATACGCCTGTGGCGAGCTTGGCACCAGATGTCTTCTGTGTTAGCATGAACGGTCTGTCAAAATCTCACCGTATCGCTGGTTTCCGTGTAGGTTGGATGGTCTTGTCTGGACCTAAGACACATGTTAAAGGCTATATCGAAGGGCTCAATATGCTGTCCAATATGCGCCTTTGCTCTAATGTTTTGGCTCAACAGGTCGTACAAACTTCCCTAGGTGGTCACCAGTCGGTCGATGAATTGCTCCTTCCTGGTGGACGAATTTACGAACAAAGAAACTTCATCTACAATGCCATTCAAGATATTCCAGGTTTGTCTGCCGTTAAACCTAAGGCTGGACTCTATATCTTCCCTAAAATCGACCGCAATATGTACCGCATCGATGATGATGAACAGTTTGTCCTTGATTTCTTGAAGCAGGAAAAGGTTCTCTTGGTTCATGGTCGAGGCTTCAACTGGCAGGAACCAGACCATTTCCGTATCGTTTACCTTCCTCGTGTTGATGAACTGGCCCAAATCCAAGAAAAGATGACTCGTTTCTTGAAACAGTATCGTAGATAGGGCTTACATTCGAAAAAGCTGGAAACATTTGCCTAGAGCTATTGACAAAAGTAAAAGAATCAGATAGAATAGTAAAGTATGTTTAGTAACTGATCACTTTATAGCCGGCTAAACGAATACAAAATCTATGAGGAGGTATTCATCGTGAAACGTACTTATCAACCAAGTAAACTTCGTCGTGCGCGCAAACACGGATTCCGTAACCGTATGTCAACTAAAAACGGTCGTCGCGTATTGGCAGCTCGTCGTCGTAAAGGACGCAAAGTTTTGGCTGCATAATCCAAACGAATTATATCAAAAATCAGTAGGAACTCGAGTCTACTGATTTTTATTTTTGTAAAAAAAATCAAAATACTTTATATTTTTGCTCAAATAGTGTATAATATTTCACATACTGTAAAAATGGAGAATAATCATGAAGAAATCAAAAGTTATGCTTTTTGGAGCTATGGCTTTGACAGCGGGTCTAGCTCTAGCGGCATGTGGGTCTTCCCAATCAAGCAATGCAGATAAGACTTACTCTTATATCTTTGTCAACAATCCAGATACCTTGGATTACATTACCTCTACACGAGACTCTACATCTAGTATCACAACTAACTTGATTGATGGTTTGTTGGAAAATGACCAGTATGGCAATCTCATTCCATCTATGGCTGAGTCATGGACTGTGTCAAAAGATGGCTTGACTTACACTTATAAAATTCGTCAGGGAGCTAAATGGTACACTTCGGAAGGAGAAGAGTATGCGGATGTAACGGCTCATGACTTTGTGACAGGTCTCAAGTATGCGGCTGATAAAAAAGCTGAAAACTTGTACTTGGTACAAGACTCTATCAAGGGGCTAGCAGACTATGTTGAAGGGAAAACATCCGATTTTGGAACTGTTGGTGTGAAGGCAGTGGATGATTACACACTACAATACACCCTCATCCAACCTGAAACTTATTGGAACTCTAAAACAACAGCAAGTATCCTTAGTCCTGTAAATGAAGCCTTCTTGAAGTCTAAGGGAGATGACTTTGGAAGTGTGACACCATCAAGTATCTTGTCAAATGGTCCTTACTTGTTTAAATCTTTCACATCAAAATCTTTGATTGAATTTGATAAAAACCCTAATTACTGGGATAAGGACAATGTTAAAATCGAGAAAGTGAAACTCTCTTTCTTTGACGGATCTGACCAAGACAGCATTGCTAGAGGTTTCTTGGATGGTAACTATACAGATGGTCGTATCTTCCCAACAAGTTCAGTCTTTGCTGAACTCAAGAAGGGAAATGAGGACAAGATTACTTATACACCACAAAACTCAGTTACCTTCTACTATCTTTTCAACGTCAATCGTCAAAGCTACAAGCAGACGATGAAACAGTCTGATAAGGAAAAGACAGATTCACGCGCAGCTATGCAAAATAAGGATTTCCGTCAAGCTATCAACTTTGCCTTTGACCGTCATGCTTATGCAGCACAGACAAATGGTGAAGAAGGAGCAGACCGTATCTTGCGTAATACAGTTACACCAAGTGACTTTGTCCAAGTTGGTGATAAGAACTTCGGTGATGTTGTTAATGAGAAAATTGTCAACTATGGTAAAGATTGGGCAAATATCAATCTAAACGATGGTAAGCAAGCCTTCTTGAACCCTGACAAGGCCAAAGAGAAATTTGCGAAGGCCAAAGAAAGCCTGCAAGCACAGGGAGTAACCTTCCCAATTCATTTGGATATGCCAGTTGACCAGACTGCTAAGTTGGATGTGCAACAGGCTGGATCTTTCAAACAAACAGTGGAAGAAACTCTTGGTAAGGATAATGTAGTCATCGACGTAATTCAACTTTCTCCAGATGAAAAAGACCAGGCAACCTACTTTGCAGATACAGCAGAACAAAAAGACTACGATATCGACATCTCAGGATGGGGTGGAGATTACTCAGATCCTAAGACTTATCTAGCTATTCTTGATCCAGAGACAGGTTCTCAGTTGAAAAACATGGGCTTGTCTGAAGGAAAAGATAAGGAAGTCAAGGATAAGATTGGTCTTTCTGACTATAAGAAACTCTTGGATCAGGCAGACGCTGAAATCACAGATACTCAAGCTCGCTACCAAAAATATGCTGAAGCCCAAGCTTGGTTGACAGATAGTGCCTTGTTCCTACCAGTTCAAAGTGGTGGAGCCAACCCAATCTTCCGTAAGACTGTACCGTTTACAGGCCCATTCTCATTCGTTGGGAATAAAGGAAATGCTGACAACTATAAATATGTTGAACTGCAAAAAGAGCCAGTAACCGCTAAACAGTACCAAGAACTCTATGAAAAATGGCTGAAAGAAAAAGCTGAGTCAAATAAAAAAGCTCAGGAAGATTTAGCTAACCACATTCAATGATATTCCTAGTTATGCTTTTCAGTTAATACTCTTCGAAAATCTCTTCAAACCACGTCAGCGTTGCCTTACCGTAGGTATGGTTACTGACTTCGTCAGTTCTATCCACAACCTCAAAACACTGTTTTGAGCAGCCTGCGGCTAGCTTCCTAGTTTGCGCTTTGATTTTCATTGAGTATAAGCATAGTGGCTGGATTCAGAAAAAGGCCTTATCAGACGCTTCTTGCTTCTGGTAGGGCCTTTTCTTTATTCTTTTAAGTGATAAGAGTAGCTAGCGACAACGACATCTTGGTGCCAACGGAGTGCATATTTGAGTTTGAGGCTCATTTGATTGTGTAGAATATTTTGCCAAGGTTTATTAGGGATAAACTGGGGAACGAGGACAGTGACTGTATAGTTCTTTCTCTGGGCCTCCTCAGAGATTCGTTTAACATACTTGACAGTAGGGGTGATGATGTCGCGGTAGCTGGTCTTGATGTTCTTCAGAGTAATGGTTGGGAAGTAATCGGCAAATTCTTGGAGAATTTCTTGGTCTTTTTCTGCTGTTTCCTTGGTAGAAATATGCATGGCTAGGACTTCGTCACCGATACTTTGAGCGTAGTTAATGGCTCCGACACTGACTCGGGTAACATTTCCTACTAGGACGAGGACAAGATTGCCGTCGTAAGTACGTTTTTCGATGCCTTCATAGAGACGTAGTTGTTGGGCCACTTTTTGGTAATGACTGTGAATCGCCAAGAAGAGTAGAGTGAGTACGAGAATAATCGGGAAGAAAGGCCAGATATCACTGAGACGGAAAAAGAGCAAGATTAGTACAATCGCGTAGCAAATGATTGCCCCAAGGATATTAGCAAGAGCAGGTTTTAAGAAATTTGCCCCTTTTTCTTTTTTCCAATGGAGAATCATCCCAGTCTGAGAAAGGGCAAAGGGAACGAAGACCCCGATAGTATAAAGGGGAATCAAACGTTCGGTATTGCCATTAAAAATGAGAAGAAGAATCATAGCCCCAAATGCCAGAGTTAAAATTCCATTAGAGTAACCTAGGCGGTCTCCTTTTTCCATAAAGAGATGGGGCATGTATTTGTTTTTAGCCATATTGTAAGCTAGCATAGGGAAGGCTGAAAAGCCAGTATTTGCAGCTACGGCTAAAATCAAGGCTGTGGAGAATTGGAAGATATAATAGCCAAGGTGACCTAAGAAGGAATTTCCAAGGATGCCTTGAGCCATCTGTGAGAGGATAGTTTCTCCGTGTTGAGGCATAATCCCCATCCAGTAGTTTAGGAAGGTAATGCCTGCAAAAAGAAAACCTAAAATCAATGACATGATGGTCAAGGTCTGAGCGGCATTCTTTTCTTTTGGAGTCTTGAAAAAGGGAACGGCATTTGAAATAGCTTCAACCCCTGTCAGAGAGGCAGAACCACTGGTAAAGGCTCTTAGAATGAGAATGATAGACAGACTCGGTACAGCATGCCCAATAGGTGAAGTTGCCTGATAGCTGAGAGACCCTGTCATTAGTTGAAAGATTCCGTAGAGCAAGAGAAAGACAGTACTGATGATAAAGAGATAGACAGGAATCATCAGAGAGCTGGCAGATTCTTTCAATCCTCTTAAATTCAAGAGCATGAGCAGGCAGGCTAGGAAAATAGAGATATGAAGATTGTAGGGATGGAGGGCAGGGATGGCTGCTGTAATAGCATCAGCTCCAGACGCAACGGATACGGCTACTGTCAGCATATAGTCAACAAGGAGGCTGCCCCCTGCAATCAAGCCTAGTTCAGGGGAGAGATTTTCCCGAGTAACCATATAAGCCCCACCACCTTGAGGATAGGCGTGGATGATTTGACGATAGGAAATGGTCAAACTAGCGAGGAGTAAGAGGACAAAAATACCGATAGGGAGGCTCCACCAAATAGCGAGAGGAGAGAGACTGACTAAAACGAGAATGACTTGTTCAGGTCCATAGGCAATAGAAGACAGGGCATCACTGGATAACATTGCAAGTGCCTGCATTTTCCCTAACAATCCCCCTTCGCCGTCTGTGAGAGACTTGAGTGGTCGACCGATAAAGGTATATTTTAATTTTCTAAACATTGTATTTTCCTTTTCTGAAAATTTCAATAAGTGCTATTATACTGCTTTGGGAAAATAGCGTCAAGAGAGGACGATGGATTTTAGAATATTTTGTACAGATGAGGAGAGAGGTCAGTTTTTTTGCTATAATAGTAGATAGAAAACGAGGTTAGAAGAGATGATTTTTGATACACATACACACTTGAATGTAGAAGAATTTGCAGGTCGTGAGGCAGAAGAAATTACCTTGGCTGCTGAGATGGGTGTGACACAGATGAATATTGTTGGTTTTGATAAACCGACGATTGAGCGTGCTTTGGAGTTGGTGGATGAGTACGACCAACTCTACGCGACTATTGGTTGGCATCCTACAGAAGCAGGGACTTACACAGAGGAGATTGAAGCCTACTTGCTTGACAAGCTCAAGCACCCAAAGGTAGTTGCCTTGGGTGAGATTGGTTTGGACTACCATTGGATGACAGCGCCAAAAGAGGTGCAGGAGCAGGTTTTTCGCCGTCAGATTCAGCTATCTAAGGACTTGGATTTGCCTTTTGTTGTCCATACCCGTGATGCGCTGGAAGACACCTATGAGATTATCAAGAGCGAGGGCGTTGGTCCTCGTGGTGGGATTATGCACTCATTTTCAGGGACGCTTGAGTGGGCAGAGAAGTTTGTCGCGCTTGGCATGACTATTTCCTTCTCAGGAGTGGTGACTTTTAAGAAAGCAACTGACATCCAAGAAGCAGCTAAAGAGTTACCTTTGGACAAGATTTTGGTGGAAACGGATGCTCCCTACTTGGCTCCTGTTCCTAAACGTGGTCGTGAAAATAAAACAGCCTACACTCGCTATGTAGTGGACTTTATCGCTGACTTGCGTGGCATGACGGCAGAAGAGCTAGCGGCGGTAACAACTGCAAATGCGGAGCGAATTTTTGGATTGGATAGCAAATAATGAAAGAAAAAATTTCTCAAGTTATCGTGGTCGAAGGGCGCGATGATACGGCCAATCTCAAACGTTACTTCGATGTAGAGACCTATGAGACCCGAGGTTCTGCCATCAATGATCAGGATATAGAGCGGATTCAGCGCTTGCACCAACGTCATGGAGTCATTGTCTTTACAGACCCAGATTTTAATGGGGAGCGGATTCGGCGCATGATCATGACGGCCATTCCAACGGTTCAGCATGCCTTCCTCAAACGAGATGAAGCTGTTCCCAAGTCCAAGAGCAAGGGGCGTTCTCTGGGAATTGAGCATGCCAGCTATGAAGATTTGAAAACGGCTCTAGCTCAGGTGACAGAACAATTTGAACATGAGAGTCAGTTTGACATTAGTCGTAGCGACTTGATTCGACTTGGTTTTCTAGCAGGAGCAGACAGCCGTAAGCGACGAGAATATCTAGGAGAGGATCTCCGGATTGGCTATTCCAACGGCAAGCAACTTCTCAAACGCTTAGAGTTGTTTGGGGTTACTTTGGCAGAAGTGGAAGAAGCTATGAAATCTTATGAGAATAGCTAAGCAGACCCCAAATGTAAGGGGAATGTGTTACAATAGTAGTAACAGATAATAGAAAAGAGAATAGATGAGAATTGCAGATTACAGCGTGACCAAGGCAGTGCTGGAGCGTCACGGTTTTACCTTTAAAAAGTCCTTCGGGCAAAATTTCTTGACGGATACCAATATTCTTCAAAAAATCGTGGATACGGCTGAGATTGATGACCAGGTTAATGTCATCGAAATCGGGCCAGGGATTGGTGCCTTGACGGAGTTTTTGGCTGAGCGTGCAGCAGAAGTTATGGCCTTTGAGATCGACCACCGTTTGGTGCCTATTTTGGCAGATACCTTGCGTGATTTTGACAATGTGACCGTAGTCAACGAGGATATTCTCAAGGTTAATTTGGCGCAACATATCCAGAATTTTAAAAATCCTGACCTGCCAATCAAGGTAGTAGCTAACTTACCATACTACATCACGACACCTATTCTCATGCACTTGATTGAAAGTGGCATTCCGTTTAGTGAGTTTGTCGTCATGATGCAAAAAGAAGTGGCGGACCGCATTTCAGCCCAGCCTAACACTAAGGCATATGGCAGCTTGTCAATCGCTGTTCAATACTATATGACAGCTAAGGTTGCCTTTATCGTGCCTCGTACGGTCTTTGTGCCAGCGCCAAATGTGGATTCGGCCATCTTGAAAATGGTGCGTCGTCCAGAGCCAGCCGTAGCAGTGGAAGACGAGAACTTCTTCTTTAAGGTTTCCAAGGCTAGTTTTACCCATCGCCGCAAGACCTTGTGGAATAACTTGACAGGTTACTTTGGCAAGACTGAAGAGGTTAAGGACAAGCTGACCAAGGCTTTGGATCAAGCAGGCTTGTCACCAAGTGTACGTGGGGAAGCTCTCAGCTTGGCAGAGTTTGCTAGCCTAGCAGACGCACTTAAAGGGCAAGGACTCTAAGATGCAGGGACAAATCATTAAAGCCTTGGCGGGGTTCTACTATGTAGAAAGTGAGGGCAAGGTGTATCAAACACGAGCGCGTGGAAATTTCCGTAAAAAAGGTCATACCCCTTACGTTGGGGACTGGGTCGACTTTTCTGCCGAAGAAAATTCAGAAGGCTATATCCTCAAGATTCATGAACGGAAAAACAGTCTGGTCCGTCCGCCTATTGTCAATATTGACCAAGCTGTGGTAATCATGTCTGCCAAAGAACCTGATTTTAACAGCAATTTATTGGATCGTTTCTTGGTTCTTTTGGAGCACAAGGACATCCATCCCATCATTTATATTTCTAAAATGGATTTGTTGGAAGATAGGGAAGAACTGGATTTTTATGAACAGACTTATGGTGATATCGGCTACGACTTTGTGACCAGTAAAGAAGAATTTTTGCCCTTGTTAACAGGCAAGGTTACAGTCTTTATGGGGCAGACAGGTGTTGGGAAATCAACTCTTCTCAATAAAATCGCACCAGACCTCAATCTTGAAACAGGAGAAATTTCAGACAGTCTGGGTCGCGGGCGCCACACTACTCGAGCTGTTAGTTTTTACAACCTCAATGGGGGTAAAATCGCAGATACACCAGGTTTTTCATCATTGGATTATGAAGTATCAACGGCGGAAGACCTCAATCAGGCCTTCCCAGAGATTGCCACTGTCAGCCGAGACTGTAAATTCCGCACTTGTACCCATACCCATGAGCCGTCCTGTGCAGTGAAGCCAGCGGTCGACGAGGGAGCCATCGCGTCTTTCCGTTTTGACAACTACCTACAATTTCTCAGTGAAATTGAAAATCGCAGAGAAACCTATAAAAAAGTCAGCAAAAAAATTCCAAAATAAGGAGAAACCTATGTCTCAATACAAGATTGCTCCGTCAATTCTGGCAGCAGATTATGCCAACTTTGAACGTGAAATCAAACGTCTAGAAGCAACTGGGGCAGAGTATGCCCATATCGATATCATGGATGGCCATTTTGTCCCGCAAATCAGTTTTGGTGCAGGTGTGGTTGAAGCTCTTCGTCCTCATAGTAAGATGGTCTTCGACTGCCACTTGATGGTAGCTAATCCAGAGCATCATTTAGAAGACTTTGCGCGTGCAGGTGCGGATATCATCAGTATCCATGTGGAAGCAACGCCCCATATTCATGGTGCCCTCCAAAAAATTCGTTCACTCGGAGTTAAGCCTTCAGTTGTTATCAATCCTGGCACACCAGTTGAAGCCATCAAGCACGTGCTTCACCTAGTTGACCAAGTCTTAGTCATGACAGTTAACCCAGGCTTTGGTGGGCAAGCCTTTCTACCAGAGACCATGGATAAGGTCCGTGAGTTGGTTGCCCTTCGTGAGGAAAAAGGTTTGAACTTTGAGATTGAAGTGGATGGTGGGATTGATGACCAAACTATTGCCCAAGCTAAAGAAGCTGGTGCGACCGTTTTTGTAGCAGGTTCCTATGTCTTTAAGGGAGATGTCAATGAGCGAGTACAAACTCTCAGAAAACAACTGGACTAGGGTTGCCGTTTTTGCAGGCGGAGACCGCGGTCATTATCGGACAGACTTTGATTGCTTTGTCGGTGTGGATCGAGGCTCGCTCTGGGTCTTGGAAGAAAAGCTGCCTCTTGCTCTAGCAGTTGGGGATTTTGATTCTGTTACTGCAGAAGAGCGACAGGTGATTCAAAAACGTGCCCAGCATTTTGTTCAAGCCCGACCAGAAAAAGATGATACAGATCTGGAATTGGCTCTCTTAACCATCTTTGAGCAAAATTCTCAGGCTCAGGTTACTATTTTCGGTGCTTTGGGTGGTCGTATTGATCATATGCTAGCTAACGTCTTTCTACCTAGCAATCCTAAGTTGGCGCCCTATATGCGCCAGATAGAAATTGAGGATGGGCAAAATTTGATTGCCTATTGTCCAGAAGGGACCAGTCAGCTAGAACCCCGTTCAGACTACGACTATCTAGCCTTTATGCCAGTTCGGGATAGCCAGCTGACTATTCTCGGAGCTAAGTATGAGTTGACAGAGGAGAATTTTTTCTTTAAAAAAGTGTACGCTTCTAACGAATATATAGATAGGGAAGTTTCGGTGACTTGCCCAGATGGTTATGTGGTCGTACTGCATAGCAAGGACAGGAGGTAGGATGGAAAGTTTACTTGTTCTATTATTGATTGCCAACCTAGCTGGTATCTTTCTGATTTGGCAAAGGCAGGATAAGCAGGAAAAACATCTAAGTAAGATCTTGGAGGATCAGGCAGATCACTTGTCAGACCAGTTGGATTACCGCTTTGAACAAGCAAGACAAGCCAGCCAGTTAGATCAAAAAGATTTGGAAGTGTCTGTCAGTGACCGTTTGCAAGAAGTGAGAATTGAATTGCACCAAGGTCTGACTCAGGTTCGTCAAGAAATGACAGATAATCTCCTCCAAACCAGAGACAAGACTGACCAACGTCTCCAAGCCTTGCAGGAATCAAATGAGCAACGCTTGGAACAAATGCGCCAAACAGTCGAGGAAAAACTAGAAAAGACCTTACAGACACGCTTGCAGGCTTCCTTTGAGACAGTTTCCAAACAACTGGAGTCGGTCAATCGTGGCCTTGGAGAAATGCAGACAGTTGCCCGTGATGTCGGCGCCCTTAACAAGGTTCTCTCTGGAACCAAAACGCGAGGGATTCTTGGAGAATTGCAACTGGGGCAAATCATCGAAGACATCATGACCCCTGCCCAGTATGAACGAGAATATGCAACGGTTGAAAACTCTAGTGAACGAGTGGAGTACGCCATCAAGTTACCCGGACAAGGCGATCAGGAATACGTCTACCTACCAATTGACTCTAAGTTTCCACTGGCAGATTATTACCGCCTAGAAGAAGCATATGAAGCAGGTGACAAGGGTGAGATTGAACGCTGTCGTAAGTCGCTCCTAGCCAGCGTCAAACGCTTTGCCAAGGATATCAGGAACAAGTACATAGCACCGCCTCGAACGACCAATTTTGGAGTTTTGTTTGTGCCAACAGAAGGTCTCTACTCAGAAATCGTCCGCAATCCGGTCTTCTTTGATGACTTGAGACGGGAGGAGCAGATTATTGTCGCAGGTCCAAGTACCCTATCAGCCCTTCTTAACTCCCTATCAGTTGGCTTCAAAACTCTCAATATCCAAAAGAGTGCCGACCATATCAGTAAGACTCTTGCCAGTGTTAAGACCGAGTTTGGTAAGTTTGGTGGCATTCTGGTCAAGGCACAAAAACACCTCCAACATGCCTCTGGCAATATTGATGAATTATTAAACCGTCGTACCACAGCTATCGAGCGGACGCTCCGTCACATTGAGTTGTCAGAAGGTGAGCCTGCGCTTGATCTACTCCATTTCCAAGAAAATGAGGAAGAATATGAAGATTAGTCACATGAAAAAAGACGAGCTGTTTGAAGGCTTTTACCTAATCAAATCAGCTGACCTGAGACAAACTCGCGCTGGGAAAAACTACCTAGCTTTTACCTTCCAAGATGATAGTGGCGAGATTGAAGGGAAACTCTGGGATGCCCAACCTCATAACGTTGAGGCCTTTACAGCAGGCAAGGTTGTCCACATGAAAGGACGCCGAGAAGTTTATAACAACACTCCACAGGTCAATCAAATTACTCTCCGCCTGCCTCAACCTGGCGAACCCAATGATCCAGCTGATTTCAAGGTCAAGTCGCCAGTTGATGTCAAGGAAATCCGTGACTACATGTCGCAAATGATTTTTAAAATTGAAAATCCTGTCTGGCAACGAATTGTCCGAAAGCTCTACACCAAGTATGATAAGGAATTCTACTCCTATCCAGCTGCCAAGACTAATCACCATGCCTTTGAAACGGGTTTGGCCTATCATACGGCGACCATGGTGCGTTTGGCAGATGCTATTAGCGAAGTTTATCCTCAGCTCAATAAGAGCCTGCTCTATGCGGGGATTATGCTGCATGACTTAGCTAAAGTCATTGAGTTGACGGGGCCAGACCAGACCGAGTACACAGTGCGAGGCAATCTCCTTGGGCATATTGCTTTGATTGATAGCGAAATTACTAAAACAGTTATGGAACTTGGCATCGATGATACCAAGGAAGAAGTCGTTTTGCTCCGCCACGTCATCCTCAGTCACCATGGCTTACTTGAGTATGGAAGTCCAGTCCGTCCACGCATTATGGAAGCAGAGATTATCCATATGATTGACAATCTGGATGCTAGCATGATGATGATGTCAACAGCTCTTGCTTTGGTGGATAAGGGAGAGATGACCAATAAAATCTTCGCTATGGACAATCGTTCCTTCTATAAACCAGATTTAGATTAATAATTTAAGAAAAATGAGCATTTTTTAGGATAAGAATGTTCGTTTTTTTATGTGAATATGGTATAATAGATAAAATATCAAAATTAAATGAAGTGGGAAATAGAAATGAAATTAAGAAGAAGTGATCGGATGGTTGTCATTTCCAACTATTTGATTAATAATCCTTATAAACTAACTAGTCTCAATACTTTTGCTGAAAAGTATGAATCTGCTAAATCATCCATCTCAGAAGATATCGTGATTATCAAACGAGCCTTTGAGGAAATCGAAATTGGTCACATCCAGACTGTAACTGGGGCTGGCGGAGGTGTTATCTTTACACCGTCTATTTCGAGTCAGGATGCTAAGGAAATGGTTGAAGACTTGCGTGCCAAGTTGTCAGAAAGTGACCGTATCTTGCCAGGTGGCTATATCTACCTGTCTGATTTGCTTAGCACACCAGCTATCTTGAAAAATATTGGTCGCATTATTGCCAAGAGCTTTATGGACCAAAAAATTGATGCGGTTATGACAGTAGCGACTAAGGGTGTTCCACTTGCAAATGCAGTTGCCAATGTCCTCAATGTTCCTTTTGTTATTGTGCGCCGTGACCTGAAAATTACCGAAGGTTCAACTGTCAGCGTCAACTATGTATCCGGTTCAAGTGGTGACCGCATTGAGAAAATGTTCCTTTCAAAACGTAGTCTCAAGGCAGGCAGCCGTGTCTTGATTGTGGATGACTTCTTGAAAGGCGGCGGAACGGTCAACGGGATGATCAGCCTCTTGCGTGAGTTTGATTCAGAATTGGCAGGTGTAGCGGTCTTTGCGGATAATGCTCAAGAAGAACGCGAAAAGCAGTTTGACTACAAGTCACTCTTGAAGGTAACCAATATTGATGTCAAGAACCAAGCCATCGATGTTGAGGTTGGTAATATCTTTGACGAAGATAAATAAGAGATAGAACTAAAGGTTGGAACGATTGTCCCAGCCTTTCTTTGCAAATAGAATAGAAGGAAGCTTATGAAGACACCATTTATCAATAAAGAAGACTTAGAAGCGATTGTTGCCGAGTTCCCGACTCCCTTTCACTTATATGATGAGAAGGGAATTCGTGAGAAGGCAAGAGCCGTCAACCAAGCCTTTTCGTGGAACAAGGGCTTTAAGGAATATTTTGCAGTTAAGGCTACTCCAACACCAGCTATCTTGAAAATTCTCCAAGAGGAAGGCTGTGGTGTGGACTGCTCTAGTTATGTAGAGCTTTTGATGAGTCATAAACTGGACTTTCCAGGTTCTGAGATTATGTTCTCTTCAAACAACACGCCAGCTAAGGAATATGCCTATGCACGTGAATTGGGTGCGACCATTAACTTGGATGCCTTTGAAGATATTGAACATCTAGAGCGTGCAGCAGGCATTCCAGAAATCATCTCTTGTCGTTACAATCCTGGAGGCGTTTTTGAACTGGGGACAGACATTATGGACAATCCTGGAGAGGCCAAGTTTGGCATGACCAAGGATCAGCTCTTTGAAGCTTTTGCTATCTTGAAGCAAAAAGGAGCTAAGACTTTTGGGATTCACTCCTTTCTAGCGTCCAATACCGTGACCCATCTCTATTATCCAGAGTTGGCTCGTCAGCTTTTTGAATTGGCTGTTGAAATCAAGGAAAAGTTGGGCATTTCGCTAGACTTTATCAATCTTTCTGGCGGCATTGGTGTTAACTATCGTCCAGACCAGGAGCCGAACGATATCGCCTTGATTGGTGAGGGAGTTCGTAAGGTGTATGAAGAGGTCCTTACGCCAGCAGGTCTTGGTCAGGTTAAGATTTTCACCGAATTGGGTCGTTTTATGTTGGCACCTCACGGTGCTTTGGTCACAAGAGTCACTCATAAGAAGGAAACCTACCGTACCTATCTAGGTGTGGATGCATCAGCAGTCAACCTCATGCGTCCAGCTATGTATGGAGCCTATCACCATATTACTAACGTGACCCATCCAGATGGACCAGCTGAAGTGGTTGATGTGGTTGGTTCACTCTGTGAAAACAATGATAAATTTGCAGTAAATCGTGAACTACCTCATACAGAAATCGGTGATTTGCTGGTAATTCATGATACAGGTGCTCATGGTTTTTCAATGGGCTACCAGTACAATGCCAAACTTCGTTCTGCGGAAATCCTCTATACCGAAGAAGGTAAAGCCCGTCAAATCCGCCGTGCAGAGCGCCCTGAGGACTACTTTGCAACCTTGTATGGCTTTGATTTTGAAGAATAAAATGATAAGTAATTGAAAATGAAATTGAAAAACAGATTGCTTTCTAAAAAATAGGCAAAAATCTTGTTTTTCCTTCAAGTCGTGATATAATAAAACTATAAAACGTTTTCAAGGAAGGTAACGATATGTCTGAAGAAACAATTGATTATGGACAAGTGACAGGAATGGTGCATTCGACAGAAAGCTTTGGGTCAGTAGATGGCCCTGGTATTCGCTTTATTGTCTTTTTGCAGGGCTGTCACATGCGTTGCCAGTATTGCCATAACCCGGATACTTGGGCTATGGAGTCCAATAAGTCACGTGAACGGACGGTAGATGATGTCTTGACAGAGGCCTTGCGCTACCGCGGTTTCTGGGGAAATAAGGGCGGTATTACAGTCAGTGGAGGAGAAGCCCTCTTGCAGATTGATTTCCTGATTGCTCTCTTCACCAAGGCTAAGGAACAAGGAATCCACTGTACTTTGGACACCTGTGCCCTTCCTTTCCGTAATAAACCACGTTACCTTGAGAAGTTTGACAAACTCATGGCTGTCACTGACTTGGTCCTCTTGGATATCAAAGAAATCAACGAAGAACAGCACAAGATTGTTACTAGCCAAACCAATAAAAATATCTTGGCCTGTGCCCAGTATCTATCAGATATTGGAAAGCCTGTCTGGATTCGCCACGTGCTAGTTCCAGGGTTGACAGACAGAGATGATGACTTGATTGAACTTGGTAAATTCGTCAAGACCCTTAAAAATGTTGATAAGTTTGAAATTCTACCTTATCACACCATGGGTGAATTCAAATGGCGTGAATTGGGAATTCCATATTCCCTCGAAGGAGTCAAACCACCAACAGCAGACCGCGTCAAGAACGCTAAAAAACTCATGGATACCGAAAGTTACCAAGACTATATGAAACGTGTACATGGATAAAAAGAAGCCTGATGGAAACATCGGGCTTTTAAGTTTACACAAATCTAGATAGTTAAATGAAACAAAATTTTAAATCTTTTTTACTCTCTAAATTCTGAAAAAAATCCGAAAATGAATGTGTAAGATATAGTTACTTTTAGAAATATTAAATAGAATAGGAGAACATCATGGAACAAAGTATTACTATTAAAAATTTATGTAAGTCATATGGCCAAACTCAAATTTTAAAAGATATTTCTTTTGAAGCAAAAGCAGGTAGAGTGACTGCTTTCCTAGGTCCAAATGGAGCTGGAAAAAGTTCAACCTTACGTATTTTATTAGGATTAGACAAAGCAACATCTGGTCTTACCAAAATTGGAGATCAAACTTATAAGGAATTAAAATTTCCTCTAAAGACTGTAGGAGCTTCATTTGACAGTGTAGGAGCTCCTGATGATCGGACTGTTTATCAACATTTGAAAATTGTTGCTGCTAGTAATGGGATATCCAGTCAGCGAATTGAACAAGTCTTGGATATGGTGGATATTAGTCATAAGAAAAAATCTAAAATTGGGAAATTATCATTAGGAGAAGGACAACGCTTGGGAATTGCAACAGCTCTATTAGGAAATCCTCAATATCTGATATTGGATGAACCGACTAATGGGTTGGATCCAAGAGGAATTCGGTGGTTTAGAGAGTTTATAAAAAAACAAGCTCAAGAAGGGAAGACCGTCTTACTGTCATCTCATATATTATCGGAAGTGGAAGCAGTAACAGATGATGTAGTTATCATAAATAAAGGAAAAGTTCTTATAAAAGGGACTTTACAAGAAGTGATGAAAAATCTTTCTTCACTAGAGGAAGTCTTCTTTAGTTTAACAGAGGGAGGGAAGTGACATGGCACTTATTTACTCTCTTCATTCTGAAATATTGAAATTACTTTATAATAGAGCTACTCATGTTGTACTATTCTTGATACTGGTATTTCAAACGTTTTTAGCAAATATTGGTGCTTCTCAAATTGTTTCAGTTGGTATCCATGCTACACCAGAGACAAATCCAGATTTAGCAGAGGCCTTACCTCCTATTGAATTTTTAGGTTTTGATGTCACTTTATTTGGTGTTTTTATTATGATTATCCTAGGCTCAATTTACGGAGCCGAGGAATACAAAGGCTTGGCTATTCGTACAAGCCTCCTCTCTGTTACAAATCGAAGTACTTTCCTAGTTTCAAAAACATTAGTTTGGCTTATATTTTCTTTTATCATTTCCTTTCTATCAATATTCTTGACAATTAACATGACACATTATGTTTTAGGACAAGATGGCTTATTGCTTTTTTTACTAAATGGAACAGTTTGGTTCTATATATTTTTAGCCAGTATAGCTTGGACTTTGTTGGGACTGCTGGCCTATATTATGGCTTTGACATTTAAAACAGCCATTGTTCCTCTATTATTTTTGCTTCCTCAAGTCTACAATTTAGGAACATTCTTAGCAAACTATATATCGGCTGCAAAATTTCTTCCAGTTGCATTGGGGCAAGGATTGATTGCTACATCTCCTCAAATTTTAGAACATAATAGTTTACAACATATTTTATTTTTACTTTGTTGGAACTTCTCATTCTTGGCTTTAGCAATTTACCGCTTACTCAAGTCAGATATTGGAGGAGGTGAATAAGTTGAAAGAACAACTTAAAAGTGAGTATCTCAAGTTTATTATGAATCCTTGGCACTGGTTGATTATAGGTGCTCTATTACTGTGTATTCCGGCGATGGTTGTTTTTTTAAATAGTAAGCCAGACCAGTTGACTCTACAGTTTGTTTTGGAACAGCTACTGCAAAGTCTCTATTTAGGACAGGCAGGTTTCGTTAGTCTAGCGGTTCTATTTATAGGTCAAGAATTTACAGGTTCTAGCCTTCGTACCAGTTTTCTTACATGTCCAAATCGTTTGAAATTTATAATCTGTAAACTAGCTATTGTATTATGTGTGGAAATTGTATTATTGGTCGCTGTAATATCATTATGTATACTAATCGCCCAAGGATACTACAATATCAATCTTTTGAGTAATATTAAACATGTTCTGACAATCCTATTTCCAGCATGTATTTCTATTCTAACCTTCTCTCTTTTAAGTGGTATTTTTGTATTTATTTCCCAGTCTTTTATCTTAATTTTGGGAATCAGTTTATCCCTTTTATTGGGGTTGGGACAAATGTTACTACAATTCAGTTCTTTTTTTAGAAATTTACCATTACTAGCTAGTATGAATTGTTTTTATACCCATCCCTTGTCGCTTTATTATCCAGTGTGGCAAGGCTTAGGGATACAAATAGTTTGGTTATTAATTGTTTTTCTATTTGCTACATTGATACTTATAGGAAGAAATGTACGCTAAAGACAGGGGATGTCCTGTCTTTTTCTTGGTTAGTGCTATAATATAGTTAGGAGGGTGAGTTATGGCTTATAAAATTTTGGTGGTAGATGATGATCTCGCTATTCTTCGCCTAATAAAAAAAGTACTAGAATATGAAAAATATGAAGTAGTCATACGAAATAAGATAGAAGAGATTGATCTTTGTGATTTTACAGGCTTTGACTTGATTCTATTAGATATTATGATGCCTGTTAGTGGTTTAGAGATCTGTCAGATGATTCGCGAACAGATAACTGTTCCTATCTGTTTTATAACTGCTAAGGATATGGATGAAGATTTAGTAGCTGGAATTAATGCAGGTGCTGATGATTATATTATGAAGCCCTTTAGTATGCAAGAATTGTTAGCACGTGTTAAAATGCACTTACGTCGTGAAGAACGGATTAAAGGAAATGTTCATCAAATAAAGATTGGGAAGCTTATACTATATACGGATAGTAAGGAACTATTTGTAAACGATGATAAGATTGCTCTGACAAGGAGGGAATTTGACATAGTGAATCTTTTGGCAAGCAACCCAAGTAAAATATATTCTATTGAGGAAATTTATAATTATCTATATCCACAAAGTTCAGAAGCGCTCTTACGTTCGGTTTCAGAGTACATTTATCAAATTCGTCAAAAGTTGAAACCTTATCAATTAAATCCAATTAAAACCTTATACGGTGGAGGATATCAATGGGTAGAATCAAAAGTTTTAGACAATTAATTCGAGAAACCTGTTGGAGAATTATTTGGCAGTTTAGTCTTGGCTTACTAATGGCCTATCTTATTCCCTTAGCTTCAGTATCTATACAAATAAATGAAGATGGGAAAACTTTAAACAATAGTGGTGTTCTATCAATCTTTTTTAATGTGTCATCATGGATATATATTTGTGTTTTATTGATTGTTCTAATAAGTTATCACATTGGAAAATTGTTGAAAAAACTGAGTTATGAAATGACTTTGATTTATGAAAATAGTATGTGGTTGAAGAAGGAATGTACAGAAAGTTTAACGGTTAAAGAATTTCGCGAGACAGGAAATCGGATTATTGTGATGCAAGATAGAATTCGACAATTAATAGTTAATGAGAAACAGCAGAAGGAAGATTTGATGTTTCAGGTTTCAGCAGCTTCTCATGATTTAAAAACTCCCTTAACCATTATTAGGGGAAATGTGGAATTTTTGCAGACGATAACTGAAAACGACCAATCTCAAGAATGCTTAGCAGATATAGAAAGAGCTAGTCAACAGTTACTAGATTATTTCAATCAATTGATTCACTATTCTAAAACCTATTATGATGATGAGACAGGTTGGACGGAGTATTCCTCTTCAGATTTTATCAATGAATTAGAGAAAGAAGTCTCTTTTTTGATAAAAAATCAGATGAAGTTTTCTTTTGAACAAAATGTGAAAGGAACTGAAAACTATTATATAAATCAATCTCTTCTGATTCGTGCCATACAAAATATTTTAACAAATGCTTTGGAATACGCTGATAAACAGAATCCTAAAATTAAAATTAGAGTAGAGCAAGAGGGGAAGGAATTGAAAATAGGTATATGGAATAATGGTTCGGAATTTCCAGAGGAAGTTTTAACTAATTTTGGAAAGCTCTTTTATCGTATGGATAAAGCTAGATCGTATAAAGAGCAACATTATGGTATTGGACTAAGTTTTGTATGTAGAGTTGCAAAACTACACAAAGGCCGAGTTGAGCTTAGAAATAGAGACGAGGGAGCAGAAGTTTTAATAACTGTGAATTGTATTAAATCATAGTGATTTACTTGTTAATTTATGATTGAATAGTTTTTATATGTGAGCTTTTAAACTATTTAACTTTTTCGACTAGTATAAGATGTAACGGTAGATAATAAAAACGAATGATGATATCTAGTTGATGAAAACTATTTATCATTCATTCGTTTTTTAATTATTGGATAATTTACGTAGCTTTATCTCGAACGTTGTTTTCCAGCGTTGCGATTTTTGTGTTTTTTCTTGCTTGTGATAGCAGTTGGTTGTTCAGGGGGAACGTCTTTTCGTCCACTTGGTGTAGAGAAAGCACGTGCTTTTGGTGGGTTCTTGGCTAGTTCTTCACGGACTTTTTTGCGAAGTTTTGGACGAACGATATAGTTGACGATAAACTGTTGGAGAATCATCATGAAACCACCGACAACCCAGTAAAGTGTGACACTGGCTGGTGAAATGAGGGAGAAGACAACAATCGTGATTGGGCTCACGTAAGCCATTTTCTTGATTTGTTCTCTTTGCGTTTCGTCTTCTACTCCGTGAAGTGAAAGGAGCGATTGAAGATAGTAAAGGACACCTGCGCAGGCAACCAAAATCATACTTGGAGAACCTAGAGGAATGCCTAGGTAGCTTGCTTGAGCAACCCCTTCAGTATGTTGGGCAGCAAAGTAGATAGCTGAGAAGAAAGGCATTTGAAGGAGGATAGGGAAGCATCCTACACCACCAAACATGCTGATGCCGTGCTCTTTTTGAGCAGCAAAGAGAGCTTGTTGGGCTTCGAGTTTTTCTTCTTGAGTCGTTGCTTCTTTGAGACGCGTTTGGTGTGGCTCAAGGACGTGCTTGAGGGCGTTCATCTTTTCAGAGTGAAGCGTTGCCTTCCATGATTGGTAGATACCAAGTGGCAAGATAATCAAGCGCACGATAATGGTTACGATAATGATAGCCATACCAAAGCCTAGACCTTGATCAGTAGCGAAGTACTTGATAGCTTCAGCCATAGGCGCTCCGAAAGTATTCCAAATAAATCCTGTTGGCTCTCCTGTTGCTTTATCGACGCTAACACAGCCAGTCAAGACAAGCAACATAGCCACTCCCATAGTCGAGAGTGCAAAACGTTTAATAGATTTCACTGTTTTTATTCCTTCTTTAAAAATTATACCTTTCTATTCTACTGTTTTTTTACAAAATATACAATAGTTCTAGAGACTTAATTTGCGATTTTAAAGTCAGGGTAGGGAGGAAAGTTACTTAGTTTGACATCTAAGTAGCTGACTTTTGAAAAAGGTGTGGGTCCTTTGCGGATTTCTTGGATAAATTTTGCCATGGTAGCAGATGAGTCTGCTTGGGCTAATATTTCCACTGTGCCATCGTCGTTATTCCATACTCGACCTGTGATGCCACCAATTTCAAGTGCCAAGCTGTAAACACCCCAACGAAAGCCGACTCCCTGCACCCTACCTTGGGCAATCATTCTAACCTTTTGCATACCAAACTCCTTTGATTGTGTTATAATATTTCTATGACTATTATAACCTCAAAAGCCAATTCTGTGGTAAAAAATGCCAAGAAATTACACCAAAAAAAATACCGCAAGTCTGCTTATTTGATTGAAGGCTGGCACTTGTTTGAAGAAGCTGTTCAAGCTGGAGTGACGATTGAGAAAATCTTTGCCCTAGAAAATTACCGAGATCAGTTAGCCTCGTTTCCGCAAACTGTCTGGGTGTCAGAGGATATTTTGCTAGATTTGGCGGATTCTCAGACTCCACAGGGAATTGTTGCCGTGGTTCAAAAAGAAGAAGTAGGACAAGCTGACTTTAGTCAGGGCAAGTTCTTGTTTTTGGAAGATGTGCAAGATCCTGGTAATGTGGGAACTATCATTCGGACTGCGGATGCAGCAGGTTTTACTGGAGTGATTGTTTCAGATAAGTCGGCAGATATCTACAGTCTCAAGACCTTACGTTCGATGCAAGGCAGTCATTTTCATCTGCCTATTTACCGAATGTCTAGTCAAAGGCTTCTCGAGGGAGCTAAAGAGGCAGGTGTACCTGTGCTGGCAACAACCCTATCTAAAGATTCTGTTGATTACAGAGAACTGCCTTCTATAGAAAATTTTGTACTAGTCATGGGAAATGAGGGTCAAGGAATTAGTCCCCTCATGGTTGAAAGTGCAGACCAGTTGGTCCATATTAGCATGAAGGGTCAGGCCGAGAGTCTCAATGTTGCCGTTGCAGCAGGTATTTTAATTTTCCATTTAAGCTAATTTTAACTTTCTTTGTTATAATCAAGAAAAGATGTTCATAGAAAAGGAGAAAAGATGAATCACACTATTATTCATGACCGCGCAGGTCTCAATCAATTTTACGCTAAGGTTTATGCCTTTGTTGGTCTGGGGATCGGACTATCTGCTTTGGTATCAGGCCTTATGTTGACGGTCTTTCAATCTCAGTTGGTTTACTTTTTGATGCAGGGGCGTCTCTGGTTGACCATTGCTACTTTTGCAGAGTTGGCCTTGGTTTTCGTTGCCAGTAGCATGGCCTTAAAGAATAGTCCAGCGGCTCTTCCAGTATTTTTACTTTACTCAGTATTAAACGGCTTTACACTCAGTTTTGTGGTGGCCTTCTATACTCCAGGTACAGTTTTATCTGCCTTTGTGTCGAGCGCCCTTCTCTTCTTTGTCATGGCGGCAGTTGGCATGTTCACCAAGAAAGACTTGAGCGGGCTTGGTCGAGCGATGATGGCGGCTCTTATCGGTTTGCTGATTGCCATGGTAGTTAATATTTTCTTGGCTAGCGGTTTCTTTGATTATATGATTAGCGTAGCCATGGTCTTGGTCTTCTCTGGTCTGATTGCTTGGGACAACCAAAAAATTCGCTATGCCTATGAGCAATCACAAGGTCGTGTAGCGACAGGTTGGGTTGTGTCAATGGCTCTTAGTATCTATCTTGATTTTATCAATCTTTTCCTAAGTATTTTACGTATCTTTGGTCGCAATGACTAGAAGGTCCCTAACATCAGTGTTCGAAGGAGCACTGATTTTTTTCGTATTTGCTCTTTTCTTTTCTTGGAAATAGGTGTATAATGCTTTTAATTAATTTTTTGAGGAGTAGTTTATGAAGAAAAGTTTTATCCATCAACAAGAAGAGATTTCCTTTGTCAAAAACACTTTTACCCAGTATTTGAAAGATAAGTTAGAAGTTGTCGAAGTTCAAGGTCCTATCTTGAGCAGGGTCGGCGACGGGATGCAGGATAATTTATCAGGTGTGGAGAATGCCGTATCGGTCAAGGTTCTCCAAATCCCTGATGCTACTTATGAAGTTGTGCACTCCCTTGCTAAATGGAAACGCCATACTTTGGCCCGTTTTGGTTTCGGTGAGGGTGAAGGTCTCTTCGTCCACATGAAGGCCCTTCGTCCAGACGAAGATTCGCTGGATGCGACCCACTCTGTTTATGTTGACCAGTGGGACTGGGAGAAAGTTATCCCAAATGGTAAACGGAATATCGCTTATCTAAAAGAAACAGTTGAGAAGATTTACAAGGCTATTCGCCTTACTGAGCTAGCTGTTGAAGCCCGCTATGACATCGAATCAATCTTGCCAAAACAGATTACTTTCATCCATACAGAAGAGTTGGTAGAACGCTACCCAGACTTGACTCCTAAAGAGCGTGAAAATGCTATCTGTAAAGAATTTGGAGCAGTCTTCTTGATTGGTATCGGTGGTGAATTGCCAGACGGTAAACCGCACGATGGACGTGCGCCAGACTACGATGACTGGACAAGTGAGTCTGAAAATGGTTACAAGGGTCTGAATGGAGATATTCTTGTCTGGAATGAGTCTTTAGGTGGAGCCTTTGAATTGTCCTCTATGGGGATTCGTGTTGATGAAGAAACGCTTCGCCGTCAGGTTGCCATTACAGGTGATGAAGACCGTTTAGAATTGGAATGGCACAAGGCTTTGTTGAATGGCCTATTCCCATTGACAATCGGTGGAGGAATTGGACAATCTCGGATGGCCATGTTCCTACTTCGCAAGAAACACATCGGAGAAGTGCAAACAAGTGTTTGGCCTCAAGAAGTTCGCGATACTTACGAAAATATTTTGTAGAGAATCGAACCGCAAGGTTCGGTTTTCTTTCTCTTTTCGCCCATAATTTGGTATAATAAACGGTATGAAAATCGTATCAGGAATCTATGGGGGACGTCCCCTCAAGACACTAGAAGGCAAGACGACAAGACCAACTTCGGATAAGGTTAGGGGAGCTATTTTTAACATGATTGGTCCCTACTTTGAAGGGGGGCGGGTCTTGGACCTTTATGCAGGTAGTGGTGGTTTATCTATCGAGGCAGTATCGCGTGGCATGTCCAGTGCTGTTTTGGTGGAACGAGACCGTAAGGCTCAGGCTATCGTGGCTGAAAATATTCAGATGACCAAGGAAGTTGGAAAATTTCAACTCCTTAAGATGGATGCAGAAAGGGCATTGGAACAGGTATCTGGGAACTTCGACCTCATTTTCTTAGACCCTCCTTATGCCAAGGAACAAATCGTAGCAGATATTGAAAAAATGGCTGAGAGGGAGCTTTTTTCTGAAGATGTCATGGTCGTGTGTGAGACGGATAAGGCCGTTGAACTTCCAGAAGAAATTGCCTTTCTTGGTATCTGGAAGGAAAAGATTTATGGAATTAGTAAGGTGACAGTCTATGTCAGATAAGATTGGCTTATTCACAGGCTCATTTGATCCGATGACAAATGGGCATCTGGATATCATTGAACGGGCGAGCAGACTTTTTGATAAGCTCTATGTCGGTATTTTTTTTAATCCCCACAAACAAGGATTTCTCCCTATCGAAAATCGTAAACGGGGGTTAGAAAAGGCTGTGAAACATTTGGAAAATGTTGAAGTCGTGTCTTCTCATGATGAATTGGTGGTTGATGTCGCAAAAAGACTGGGGGCTACTTGTCTAGTGCGTGGTTTGAGGAATGCAGCGGATTTGCAATATGAAGCCAGTTTTGATTACTACAACCATCAGCTGTCTCCTAATATAGAGACCATTTATTTACATAGTCGACCTGAACATCTCTATCTCAGTTCATCCGGTGTCAGAGAACTTTTGAAGTTTGGTCAGGATATTGCTTGCTATGTTCCCGAGAGTATTTTGGAGGAAATAAGAAATGAAAAAAAAGATTAGATGGCCCTTATATGTCATTGCGGCCTTAATTGTGACTTTCTTGGCATTTGTAGTGCCCTTGCCCTACTATATAGAAGTTCCAGGTGGTTCGGAAGATATTCGCCAAGTCCTTAAAGTCAATGACAAAGAAGATAAGGAAGCTGGGGCCTATCAATTCGTTACGGTTGGTGTCCAGCACGCTACTTTAGCCCATATGATTTATGCTTGGTTGACGCCTTTTACAGATATTCGTAGTGCCCAAGAGACTACAGGTGGCTCTTCTGATGTTGAATTTATGCGGATCAATCAATTCTACATGCAAACATCACAAAACATGGCCAAGTATCAAGGGCTAAAAACAGCTGGTAAGGATATTGAGCTAAAATATCTTGGGGTTTATGTTTTGACTGTGACAGATAATTCAACCTTTAAAGGGATTCTCAACATCTCTGATACGGTCACAGCAGTCAATGATCAGACCTTCGACAGTTCCAAAGACTTGATTGATTACGTCAATTCTCAAAAACTAGGGGACTCCGTCAAGGTCACCTATGAAGAGGATGGGCAAACCAAGTCTGCAGAAGGTAAGATTATCACCTTGGAAAATGGCAAAAATGGGATTGGAATCGGTTTGATTGACCGTACGGAAGTGACCAGTGATGTCCCAATTCGCTTTTCAACAGCTGGTATAGGCGGACCAAGTGCTGGTCTCATGTTTAGTCTAGCTATCTATACCCAAATAGCTGACCCAGGCCTTAGAAATGGCCGTATCGTTGCTGGTACAGGAACCATTGACCGCGATGGGAATGTGGGGGACATTGGAGGTATTGATAAGAAAGTTGTAGCTTCGGCTAGAGAAGGTGCCGCGATTTTCTTTGCCCCAGATAACCCTGTTAGCGAAGAAGAACAAAAAGCGCATCCGGATGCGAAAAACAACTACCAAACAGCCCTAGAAGCAGCCAAAACAATCAAGACAGATATGAAAATCGTGCCTGTTAAAACCCTACAAGATGCAATTGATTACTTGAAAAACAATCCCTAGTTTTTGAGTGAAGTTTCCAAACTAGCGCACAAACAGAGAAGATGGTATAATAGTCAAATGGTTCAATTATTATTCACTCTAAGCAGTCACATGCTCTTTATTTATGTGAGTTTTTACCTTTTAAAGGATCTTGTTAGATGGGAAAAAGTCTTAAAAGTAACAGCTGAGAACACAGGAAAAGTTCGTTTACTAGTAGCCTTTTTCAGCATTGTAATGGGCTACATCATGAGTTCTTTCTTCATCAGCCTATATCAGTTGTGGCAAGAAGTGCTTAGAGGATTATTATAAAATCAAATGTAAAGGAAATAAGTATGGAAAAAATTGTGGTTCAAGGTGGCGATAATCGTCTGGTAGGAAGTGTTACGATCGAAGGAGCAAAGAATGCAGTCTTGCCCTTGTTGGCAGCGACTATTCTAGCAAGTGAAGGAAAGACCGTCTTGCAGAACGTTCCTATCTTGTCAGATGTTTTCACCATGAATCAGGTGGTTCGTGGTTTGAATGCCAAGGTGAATTTTGATGAGGAAGCTCATCTTGTCGAGGTGGATGCGACTGGTGATATCACTGAGGAAGCTCCTTACAAGTATGTCAGTAAGATGCGCGCATCTATTGTTGTCTTGGGACCGATTCTTGCTCGTGTAGGTCATGCAAAGGTATCTATGCCAGGCGGTTGTACGATTGGTAGCCGTCCTATTGACCTTCATTTGAAAGGTCTGGAAGCTATGGGGGCTAAGATTAGTCAGACAGCTGGTTATATCGAAGCAAAGGCAGACCGCTTGCAGGGTGCTCATATCTACATGGACTTCCCGAGTGTTGGCGCTACGCAGAACTTGATGATGGCAGCAACTCTAGCTGATGGTGTGACAGTGATTGAAAATGCTGCGCGTGAGCCTGAGATTGTTGACCTCGCCATTCTCCTCAATGAAATGGGAGCCAAGGTCAAAGGTGCTGGTACAGAGACTATTACCATTACCGGTGTTGAGAAACTTCATGGTACGACTCACAATGTAGTCCAAGACCGTATTGAAGCCGGAACCTTTATGGTAGCTGCTGCCATGACTGGTGGTGATGTCTTGATTAAAGACGCTGTCTGGGAGCATAACCGTCCCTTGATTGCCAAGTTGCTTGAAATGGGAGTGGAAGTAACAGAGGAAACTGAAGGAATTCGAGTTCGCTCTCAACTAGAAAATCTAAAAGCTGTTCATGTGAAAACCTTGCCCCACCCAGGATTTCCAACAGATATGCAGGCTCAATTTACAGCCTTGATGACCATCGCAAACGGGGAATCAACCATGGTGGAGACAGTTTTTGAAAATCGTTTCCAACACCTAGAAGAAATGAGACGTATGGGATTGCATTCTGAGATTATCCGTGATACGGCTCGTATTGTTGGTGGACAACCTTTGCAGGGAGCAGAAGTTCTTTCAACTGACCTTCGTGCCAGTGCTGCCTTGATTTTGACAGGTTTGGTAGCACAAGGAGAAACTGTAGTTGGTAAATTGGTTCACTTGGATAGAGGTTACTACCGTTTCCATGAGAAGTTAGCGCAGCTAGGTGCTAAGATTCAGCGGATTGAGGCAAGTGATGAAGATGAATAAGAAATCAAGCTACGTAATCAAGCGTTTACTTCTGGTCATTTTGGTACTGTTTTTAGGTGCTCTAGCCCTAGGAATTGGCTTAATGGTAGGTTATGGAATCTTGGGCAAGGGTCAAGATCCATGGGCTATCCTGTCTCCAGCAAAATGGCAGGAATTGATTCATAAATTTACAGGAAATTAGGCTGGAGAACCAGTCTTTTTCTAGAGATAAGGAGAAAAATGGATAAAAAAACAAGACAGACACTGATCGGACTGCTAGTGTTATTACTTTTATCTGCGGGAAGCTATTATATCAAGCAGATGCAGTCGACAGCTAATAGTCCTAAAACCAAACTTAGTCAGAAAAAACAAGCGTCTGAAGCTCCTAGTCAAGAGTTGGCAGAAAGTGTCTTAACAGATGCAGTCAAAAGCCAAATAAAAGGGAGTCTTGAGTGGAATGGCTCAGGTGCTTTTATCGTCAATGGTAATAAAACAAATCTAGATGCCAAGGTTTCAAGTAAACCTTACGCTGATAATAAAACAAAGACAGTGGGCAAGGGAACAGTGCCAACCGTAGCTAATGCGCTCTTGTCTAAGGCTACTCGTCAGTACAAGAATCGTGAGGAAACTGGGAATGGTTCGACTTCTTGGACTCCTCCAGGCTGGCATCAGGTTAAGAATCTAAAGGGTACTTATACCCATGCGGTCGATAGAGGTCACTTGTTAGGCTATGCCTTAATCGGTGGCTTGGATGGTTTTGATGCCTCGACAAGCAATCCTAAAAACATTTCTGTTCAAACAGCCTGGGCAAATCAGGCGCAAGCCGAGGATTCGACTGGTCAAAACTATTATGAAAGCATGGTGCGTAAGGCCTTGGACCAAAACAAGCGTGTCCGTTATCGTGTAACCCTTTATTACGCTTCAAATGAGGATTTAGTTCCTTCAGCTTCACAGATTGAAGCCAAGTCTTCAGACGGAGAGTTGGAATTTAATGTCCTAGTTCCCAATGTTCAAAAAGGGCTTCAACTGGATTACCGAACTGGAGAAGTGACTGTTACTCAGTAAAAGATAACATAAACTCCTATGTCACTTGTGGATATAGGAGTTTATGTTATCTTTTACTAGTTTCAGTAGGGCTAGAATAGGTACTGATAAAAAATAATATGTACTGGACTATATTTTGTGATATAATAGATGATAAGATACTATTTTAGGAGAAGAACTATGGAAGACCCAAGTAGTCAGAATTTGTTGCTACAATTTGTTTTATTGTTTATCTTGACGGTGTTAAATGCCTTTTTCTCAGCCACAGAAATGGCCATGGTTTCTCTTAATCGTGCGCGGGTTGAACAAAAGGCAGAAGAAGGAGATAGACGCTATATTCGTCTGCTGAGGGTACTAGAAAATCCTAACCACTTTTTATCAACCATTCAAGTAGGGATTACCCTGATTACGATCTTATCAGGGGCGAGTTTGGCAGAAACTCTGGGACAAGAGATTGCTTCTTGGCTTGGAAATAGCGAAACAGCTTATGCCGTTGCAAGTTTTCTATCTTTAGCATTTTTGACTTATATTTCCATCGTTTTTGGGGAATTGTATCCTAAGAGAATTGCTCTTAATCTAAAGGATGCCTTGGCGATTCGTACAGCGCCAGTTATCATTGGACTTGGGAAACTAGTTAGTCCCTTTGTTTGGCTCTTATCTGCATCTACCAATCTCTTGAGTCGCTTGACTCCTATGACCTTTGACGATGCTGACGAAAAAATGACTCGTGATGAAATTGAGTACATGTTGACAAATAGTGAAGAAACACTAGATGCTGACGAAATTGAGATGTTACAAGGGATTTTTTCCCTGGACGAATTAATGGCCAGAGAAGTCATGGTTCCTCGAACTGATGCCTTCATGGTGGATATTCAGGATGATAGTCAAACCATCATCCAAAGTATTTTAAAACAAAATTATTCTCGTATCCCTGTCTATGATGGGGACAAGGATAACGTGATTGGAATCATTCACACCAAGAGTCTCCTTAATGCGGGCTTTGTGGACGGTTTTGACAATATTGTTTGGAAGAAAATCTTACAAGATCCACTTTTTGTTCCTGAAACTATTTTTGTGGATGACTTGTTAAAAGAATTGCGCAATACCCAAAGACAAATGGCAATCTTGCTGGATGAATACGGTGGTATGGCTGGTTTGGTGACACTTGAAGACCTCTTAGAGGAAATCGTTGGGGAAATCGATGACGAAACAGATAAGGCTGAAATCGAAGTTCATCAAATCGGAGAAGATACTTATATTGTTCAAGGTACCATGAATCTCAATGATTTTAATGACTACTTTGATGTCGAACTAGCAAGTGATGACGTTGATACCATCGCTGGTTACTATTTGACAGGAGTTGGGACCATTCCAACGACTGAGAAACTCAGTTATGAATTGGTCAGCCAAAACAAACAGCTTATCCTAACCAATGATAAGGTGAAAAATGGACGTGTTACCAAGGTAAAAGTCCAAATTACCGAAGTTGAAATAGAAGAAGAAACAGAGTAAACTAGAGGCTTTTGTCACCAGGCGTGACGAAGCTTTTTCAGTTGATTTCATACTCTTCGAAAATCAAATTCAAACCGCGTCAACGTCGCCTTGCCGTACGCAAGTACAGCCTGTGGCTAGTTTCCTAGTTTGCTCTTTGATTTTCATTGAGTATCAAAAAATTGTCTCCTAAAAAGAAGTCTGTCCCAAATTTGCTCCAAAAATTTTTGTAAGTTATATGTATCCATTAGAAGAAAAAGAAAAAAGCCCTTTAAACTGGGCTTTTTGTTTAAATGGAACCTGATAAATCAAGTTATAGAAGGCGGTAGACGGATTTGAACCGACGATCAAGCTTTTGCAGAGCCGTGCCTTACCACTTGGCTATACCGCCTTAACGTTTATTATTATACCTTGAAAATCATTCTCAGTCAATACTTTTTTCAGATTTTTTGTATGAATAAGCCTAAATATTCTGAAAATTCGTTTACTTTTCTTGAAATCTATGATATAATTGATGATAACCTATACTTTATAAGAGGAGTAAAGAAATGAAAAAAAGTAGAGTATTTATTGCAGCAGGAATTGCTTTGTTTGCGACGGGTGTGTTAGTGGCTTGTGGGAATTCAAAATCATCTGATTCGACAGCTCCAAAGACCTACGGCTATGTCTATTCGGCTGATCCAGAAACATTAGATTATATTATTTCTGGAAAAGAGAGTACGAAAGTGGCTACTTCAAACGGGATCGATGGCCTCTTCACAAATGATAAATACGGGAATTTGACTCCTGCGGTTGCAGAAGACTGGTCTGTATCAAAAGATGGATTGACTTATACCTACAAAATTCGTAAAGGTGTCAAATGGATGACATCCGATGGTGAAGAATATGCCGAAGTGACTGCTAAAGACTTCGTGAATGGATTGAAACATGCGGCAGATAAGAAATCAGAAGCTCTATATCTAGCTGAAACTTCTGTTAAAGGTTTATCTGATTATTTGGCTGGGAATTCAAAAGATTTCTCTACAGTAGGTGTTAAAGCGGTTGATGACTATACTCTTGAGTATACTTTGAACCAACCAGAACCTTACTGGAACTCTAAGATGGTTTATTCAATTTTCTGGCCATTAAACGAAGAATTTGAAAAGTCAAAAGGCTCTGATTTTGCTAAAGCGACAGATCCTACATCATTGCTATATAATGGACCTTTCTTGCTCAAAGGTTTGACTGCTAAATCTTCTATCGAATTTGCTAAGAACGAGCAGTACTGGGATAAAGAGAATGTTCATTTAGATACAGCAACACTTGCATATTTTGATGGTTCGGACCAAGAATCACTTGAGCGTAACTTTACAAGTGGAGCTTATAGTTTTGCTCGTCTTTACCCAACAAGTTCAAACTTCTCAAAGGTAGAGGAGTCATACAAGGATAATATTTTCTACACTCCGTCAGGAGCTGGTATTGGAGGTTTAGGTGTAAATATTGATCGACAAAATTACAAATATACATCTAAAACGACAGATGAAGAGAAAACATCTACTAAGAAAGCTCTTCTTAACAAAGACTTCCGCCAAGCCTTGAACTTTGCCTTTGACCGTACAGGTTATTCTGCTCAAGTTAACGGTAAAGAAGGTGCTCCTCTCGCAGTTCGTAATTTATTTGTGAAACCAGACTTTGTGACTGCAGGTGAAAAAACTTTCGGTGACTTGGTTGCTGAAAAAGTTACGACTTATGGAGACGAGTGGAAAAATGTAAACTTTGCCGATGGTCAAGACGGTCTCTTTAATGCTGATAAAGCTAAAGCAGAATTTGCTAAAGCTAAAACTGCTTTGGAAGCAGAAGGTGTGAAATTCCCTATCCACTTGGATGTTCCAGTAGACCAAACGTCTAAAAACTTTATCGCACGTATTCAGTCATTCAAACAATCAGTTGAAAAAGTTTTAGGTGAAGAAAATGTTGTCATCGACATTCAACAAATTTCTAAAGATGAATTCTTTAATGCGACTTATTATGCTGCTAATGCGGCGGCTGAGGATTGGGATCTTTCAGGTGCGGTTGGATGGAATCCAGACTATGAAGATCCATCAACTTATCTTGATATCCTTAAATCAACTAATAGTGAGCAAACGAAAACTTATATGGGTTATGATGATCCATCAAATGCAGCTGCAGCAAAAGTTGGTGTGAAAGATTACGATAAATTGCTCGATGAAGCTGGAAAAGAAACAAGTGATCTTAACAAACGTTATGAAAAATATGCTGCTGCTCAAGCTTGGTTGACAGACAGCTCACTCTTCTTACCAGCTATGTCTTCTACTGGTGCTGCACCATTCATTTCTCGTGTTGTACCATTCTCAGCTTCTTATAGCCAATCTGGAGACAAAGGTTCAAATCTCTACTTCAAATATATTCAGTTACAAAATAAGGTTGTAACAAAGGCTGATTATGAACAAGCTCGTGAGAAATGGCTCAAAGAGAAAAAAGAATCAAACGAAAAAGTTCAAAAAGAATTGACTAAACACGTTAAATAAATAACTCTCAAGGGAACTTTCTCTCCATGAGGAGAAGGTTCTTTTGGGATTTTAAAAGGAAACGATATGAAGAAATATATTTTTATGCGTGTCTTGCGGTCATTGGTTTCTATCTTCTTAGTAACAACCTTGACTTACACGATTATCTATACAATGGTTCCTCGAAAATTGATTTTCAAACAGGATACCAACTATAACAAGATTGCAACAACTGCTGATAAACGTGATAACTATGAAAATACTGTTTATGAGCGTATGGGCTATATCGAGTACTACGATACCAAAGAGTTGCAAGAAAAAGCTAGCCAGATGGATGCCTCTGTAACCGTTGAAGCTAATGACACCAACAAGGCTATCTACGAAAAATACATCAAACAAATCGGTCATGGTTGGACCCTGGGAGAATTTACTGAAAGTGGCCAATTCTACGCTACACGTGAAATTCCAATTTTTGAACGTGTGTTTAAATTCTATGCAAACTTGCTTGATATCGACCACACAAACAAGATTCAGGACCCAGAAAATCCAAATTTGGAGCGTTATTTGCGTTTTGAAAATGATCCCGCTATCGGCTGGTCTCTGGTAGGTTCAGGGACTAAACACAAGTACCTCTTGTACTTCAATAGTCAGTTCCCATTTGTTCACCAAAACTTTGTGAACTTGAATTTGGGTGATTCATATCCAACTTATGCTAATACTCCTGTGCTTCAAGTTATCACACAAGGACAAGGTCAAACTAAGACATCAGAAGTGCAATTCCCAACTGGTAAGAAAACATCTTCAGTTAATATCTACTCAAGAACCTACAAATCGCCTAGTCAGGCTGATTCTCGTGAAGTAGCTAACTATGGGAAAGATGACCCATATACTGCAACTGAAAGCAACTACCAATATCCTTCTATGATTGCTAGCTCTGCAGTCGTTGGATTGATTGGTTTGGTGATTTCTTATGCGATTGCCGTGCCACTTGGTTCAGCTATGGCTCGCTTCAAGAATACTTGGATTGATAGCTTCTCAACAGGGTTTTTGACCTTCTTGATGGCCCTTCCAACCATTGCCTTGGTTTACATTGTTCGTTTGATTGGATCATCAATTGGTCTTCCAGATTCATTCCCTATCTTGGGTGCTGGAGATTGGCGTTCGTATGTTTTACCAGCAGTTATCCTTGGTTTATTGGGTGCTCCTGGTACAGCTATTTGGATTCGTCGTTACATGATTGACTTGCAATCACAGGACTTTGTTCGTTTTGCTCGTGCAAAAGGTTTGTCTGAAAAAGAAATTTCAAACAAACACATCTTTAAAAATGCCATGGTTCCGCTGGTTTCAGGAATTCCTGGTGCTGTTATCGGGGTTATCGGTGGTGCAACCCTTACTGAAACAGTCTTCGCTTTCCCAGGTATGGGTAAAATGTTGATTGACTCTGTAAAAGCATCTAATAACTCTATGGTCGTAGGTCTTGTCTTCATCTTTACATGTATTTCTATCTTCTCACTTCTTTTGGGAGATATTTGGATGACTATTATTGACCCACGTATTAAATTGACTGAGAAAGGAGGCAAATAATGTCTACAATCGATAAAGAAAAATTTCAGTTCGTAAAACGTGACGATTTTGCCTCTGAAGCCATTGATGCGCCAGCCTATTCATACTGGGGCTCAGTGTTTAGACAATTTATGAAGAAGAAATCAACTGTAGTCATGTTGGGAATCTTGGTAGCTATCATTTTGATGAGTTTCATCTACCCAATGTTTTCTAAGTTTGATTTCAATGATGTCAGCAAAGTAAACGACTTTAGTGCTCGTTATATCAAGCCAAATGCTGAGCATTGGTTCGGTACAGACAGTAACGGTAAATCTCTCTTTGACGGTGTCTGGTTCGGAGCTCGTAACTCTATCCTCATTTCTGTGATTGCGACAGTGATTAACTTGGTTATCGGTGTTTTTGTCGGTGGTATTTGGGGAATTTCAAAATCAGTTGACCGTGTGATGATGGAAGTTTATAATGTCATCTCAAACATCCCATCTCTTTTGATTGTCATTGTCTTGACTTACTCAATCGGAGCTGGATTCTGGAATCTGATTTTTGCTATGAGTGTGACTACTTGGATTGGTATTGCTTACTCAATTCGTATTCAGATCATGCGTTATCGTGACTTGGAGTATAACCTTGCTTCACGTACACTTGGAACACCAACCTTTAAGATTGTTGTAAAAAACATTATGCCACAATTGGTATCTGTTATCGTTACGACGACATCTCAAATGCTTCCAGCCTTTATCTCATACGAAGCTTTCCTTTCATTCTTTGGACTTGGATTGCCGATTACAGTTCCAAGTTTAGGTCGTTTGATTTCAGATTACTCTCAGAACGTAACGACAAATGCATACCTCTTCTGGATTCCATTGACAACTCTTGTCTTGGTATCCTTATCCCTTTTCGTAGTTGGTCAAAACTTAGCGGATGCTAGTGATCCACGTACACATAGATAGGAGTAGAAATGACAAAAGAAAAAAATGTAATTTTGACTGCTCGCGATATTGTCGTGGAATTTGACGTTCGTGACAAAGTATTGACAGCCATTCGCGGCGTTTCCCTTGAACTAGTTGAAGGAGAAGTATTAGCCTTGGTAGGTGAGTCAGGATCAGGAAAATCTGTTTTGACAAAGACTTTCACAGGTATGCTTGAAGAAAATGGTCGCATTGCCCAAGGTAGCATTGACTACCGTGGTCAAGATTTGACAGCTTTATCTTCTCACAAGGATTGGGAACAAATTCGTGGCGCTAAGATTGCGACTATCTTCCAAGATCCAATGACTAGTTTGGACCCAATTAAAACAATTGGTAGTCAGATTACAGAAGTTATTGTAAAACACCAAGGAAAAACAGCTAAAGAAGCGAAAGAATTGGCGATTGACTACATGAATAAGGTTGGGATTCCAGACGCAGATAGACGTTTTGATGAATACCCATTCCAATATTCTGGAGGAATGCGTCAACGTATCGTTATTGCGATTGCCCTTGCCTGCCGACCTGATGTCTTGATCTGTGATGAGCCAACGACTGCCTTGGATGTGACTATCCAAGCACAGATTATTGATTTGCTAAAATCTTTACAAAACGAGTACCATTTCACAACAATCTTTATCACCCACGACCTTGGTGTGGTAGCAAGTATTGCGGATAAGGTAGCGGTTATGTATGCAGGAGAAATCGTTGAGTATGGAACTGTTGAGGAAGTCTTCTATGACCCTCGCCATCCATATACATGGAGTCTCTTGTCTAGCTTGCCTCAGCTTGCTGATGATAAAGGGGATCTTTACTCAATCCCAGGAACACCTCCGTCACTTTATACTGACCTGAAAGGGGATGCCTTTGCCTTGCGTTCTGACTATGCAATGCAGATTGACTTTGAACAAAAAGCTCCTCAATTCTCAGTATCAGAGACACATTGGGCTAAAACTTGGCTACTTCATGAGGATGCTCCAAAAGTAGAAAAACCAGCTGTGATTGCAAATCTCCATGATAAGATCCGTGAAAAAATGGGATTTGCCCATCTGGCTGACTAGGAGGAAGGAAATGTCTGAAAAATTAGTAGAAATCAAAGATTTAGAAATTTCCTTCGGTGAAGGAAGTAAGAAGTTTGTCGCGGTTAAAAATGCTAACTTCTTTATCAACAAGGGAGAAACTTTCTCGCTTGTAGGTGAGTCAGGTAGTGGGAAAACAACTATTGGTCGTGCCATCATTGGTCTAAATGATACAAGTAATGGTGATATCATTTTTGATGGTCAAAAGATTAATGGTAAGAAATCGCGTGAACAAGCTGCGGAATTGATTCGTCGAATCCAGATGATTTTCCAAGACCCTGCAGCAAGTTTGAATGAACGTGCTACTGTTGATTATATTATTTCTGAAGGTCTTTACAATCATCATCTGTTCAAGGATGAAGAAGAACGTAAAGAGAAAGTTCAAAATATTATCCGTGAAGTAGGTCTTCTTGCTGAGCACTTGACTCGTTACCCTCATGAATTCTCAGGTGGTCAACGTCAACGTATCGGTATTGCCCGTGCCTTGGTTATGCAACCAGACTTTGTTATTGCGGATGAGCCCATTTCAGCCTTGGACGTTTCTGTTCGTGCTCAAGTCTTAAACTTGCTCAAAAAATTCCAAAAAGAACTTGGCTTGACCTATCTCTTTATCGCCCATGACTTGTCGGTTGTTCGTTTTATTTCAGATCGTATCGCGGTTATTTACAAGGGTGTTATTGTAGAGGTTGCAGAAACAGAAGAATTGTTTAACAATCCAATTCATCCATATACTCAGGCTTTGCTTTCAGCGGTACCTATCCCAGATCCAATCTTGGAACGCAAGAAGGTCTTGAAAGTATATGATCCAGATCAACATGATTATGAGACAGATAAGCCATCTATGGTAGAAATCCGTCCAGGTCACTATGTTTGGGCCAACCAAGCCGAATTGGCACGTTACCAAAAAGGATTAAACTAATAATGGTTTTATAATTTCCATGTCAATTTTTATGGGAATTATAAAACTTTTTTATATCCTTAAAAGAGATAGGTTTAAAAATTTTAAAATGATAAAAACGCATAATATCAGATGTAGGTGTACTGACATTACGCGTTTCTATTATGTAAAGTTTTGATAAATTTCTCCTAATACTTCTTTGATTTTCATTGAGTATAAGCTTGAGTTTTTCTATAGCTTCAAACTTATGTATAGAGAATTTTAGAAATTGGAGTATGTTAGATTAGTGAAGTGAATATCAAATTCTAATAAGTTACTATCAATTGCTTATAATCACCTTATTTGATAGACTGTATCTGTTTCGGACTATTATACAATCGTTGATCTCATATCTTTATTTAAAATTGACCAATAACAACTGTACTAGTTTTCTCTAAGGAAATTGAAGAGACCGCGTCTAATAGTTCATTATAGTAGAATCCGTTTTTCAAATCTGTTTTAGTAGGTAGAGCGAACACTTCTAGCGTATATCGATGATCTTTATCAGGAGGAGTTGGTCCAACAAAAATAGAATCAATTTCAGTAAAATCAGTTTCTAATAGAGGACTGGCAAAACTATTTTTCCCTTGCGTAATAGAACCTTTATAATCTAGACTGTAATTTTCAGGAATAATGACTGTATTATTTTTGACTTCTATATCCGTAGCAAGCCAGTGAATCCAAGGGAATGAACAAACTGGAATAGCATCATAATCAATTAAAGTAATAGCTATGTATTTTGTCCCTTCTGGTAATTCGCTAATCTCAAAGGGGAAAGAGCGTACAGGATTTCCCTTAATAATGTCGGTACAATCCGCTTCTTTTCCAAATCGTTTAGGCAATAAGTTCTGGTTAAAAGGTATATTAATTTTCATTTTGATTTCTCCTTTGAAAATAAAATTTAATTAGACAGTATGATAATAGTGTTAAAAGTGAAAAAATTACAATCCCTTTAAAATGATATCTATTGTAAATGTATCCTCCTGTTATAAGAAGGAAGAAATTTAAAAAAGAATAAATTGACTCTGCTTTATGTAATAGGATAGAGATATATTTATACATATTTAAATTTTTAATAGTTTGAGGTCTAGTCAAACCAGATGATAATCCTAATAAGACCATACTAATGACAATAAATATAATATTGTGAGATAGTAGTAGACACAATGATAAAAATAATGATAGTGAAGAAGTAAAGTTTGGTAAATTGCTACAATATATGGAAGAAATTATGCCCGTGAGAGTATATGCTGTTAAAATTAGAATAAAATATTGAGTGGATATACCTAGCTCTGTAAAAAAGTAATAAGGTAAAAAACCTGTAAATATACTAAGAATGATTCCTCTTATTATGGAATAATGAGAAATCCACACATAAGCATGATTAGATATGTCGATTTTATTTTTATATACTGTTTTTTCGATATGATTTACGGAATCTGATACAGATGGTAGAAATAAAAAAATTGAAAAAATGCTAGCTAGTGATGCAATTATTGTTAATAAAAATGGTAATACATTATCAAAATTATAAATATAACCTCCTATGATACCGGATACTAATAGAGATAGGAACATAAAACTATTTGACATATTTTGAAAATTAGTAGCATCATTTTCAAGTGAAGAATTTATTATTTTAGTATCTTCTCCGGCTCCAATGGAATAACTTATTCCAAGTATTAATTGAGAGATAATAATTAGTGAAGGACTAGATAAAAAACTTAAGCAGAGTAATCCTATGATTTTAAGTGATTCACTTAAAATTAATAACTGTTTAGAATTTTGTGTTTTAAAATTATTTTTGATAAATTTATTAGAGATAAATGCACCTAGTCCATAACAAGCCATAAAATATTCTATTACAATAATTGAATAGCCTTTTTGATGGAAGAATATTAGTAAAAATGGTAAGTAAAAATAGGAACGAGAAAAAATTCTATATAGTGAGATTCCAATTTTAGTTCTCAACAGTAATACCCCTTTCATGAAGAATTGACCTAATTTGTTCTTTTGAAATATCTCCTTCTCTGATGACTGATACTGTTCCTTCATCATTTATTTTCACAATAGTACTTGATTTAGTATTTGTAATTTCAGTTTGACTTCGAAGGAGATAATCTACCTTATCTCCTATATGTTGTATTGCAATGGATTCTGTGATCAGTGTATCATCTGCAGTACCTGATATATTCGCAGAAGTAATTGCTACTACTCCTCCAACATAGTCTACAAAATCTCGAAACACTTTATTACTCACACAACCAAGGGAAATAGTATTACTTCCGTTTAATGCATAATCATAGTCAGTTTTGTTTTCGATTATAATATTTAATGCACCTGGCCAGAATTTCTTTATAAGGAAATTCATAATGTCAGTATGCTTACTTGTTCCGTATCTCTCCCAATTTTCGGGTCTTGAAATAAAAATAGACAAAGGTTTATTTTTAGGTCGAATTTTATATTCAAAAATTTTGTCAATTGCTTCTTTATCATTAGGTAGGCAGCAAAAATTATAATTAGTATCTGTAGGGATGATAATCGGATTACCGGTTATTAATGTATTTCTTAATAAGTGATAATTATTTATGTTAGCTTCTAATATTTCCATTTTTTTCTCTCTCTAAATTGATACAGCTCCAAGCAATCCTCAGGAGTTAATTTGTCAGTTACTTTACTTAAGTGTCTATAGAATTGTATTAGGTCATCAACATCTATTTCACTTCCAACAATATTTTTAAAGTATTGGTAAAGAATTTTTTTGCTAGATATTCGACTAATTGAATAATTAGTGGAATTAGGAATTCCTAATTCACTTGGCAAAATATATTGGTACATTTCTATATTTTTTAGAGTACCATCTTGATGAATTCCTGATTCATGCACAAATATATTGCTACCAATTATAGGTTTTGTCGGGGGGATTTTATATTCCAAAATCTCTCTAATTTTATTACTCGTTTTGTATATAGACTTTAGATTTAACTCAGTTTCATTTAGTTCTTTTTTATAAAGTACAGCTACAACTTCTTCAATTGAAGTATTTCCTGCACGTTCACCAATACCAAGAAACGTAGTCTCGACTTGAGTTGCTCCATTAATTATTGCTGAAATGGTATTTGCGGTGGCTAATCCTAGATCATTGTGGCAATGAGCTGATAATTTTAATCTAGGAAACTTGTTTCTCACTTCTTTGAAAAGGGAACCATATTCAGTTGGAGTAGAACAACCAACTGTGTCTGCTAGTGTAACAAAACCTATCTTATAATTTGAAACAATACTAAGAACTTCAAATAGTACTTGTTTATCTGCTCGGGTAGAATCTTCAAGAACTATATCAATATTTAATTCCTTTTGTTGGGAATATTTTAAAATTCGTTCTAGACGTTTGAAATAAATCGTTTTTTCAGTTTTTAATTTTTCCTCAATATGCATCTTAGAAATTGGAACAAGTAGTTTTAGCACAGTATTTGGATATTTGCTATGTAATTCAGCTCCTAAATCAATACTAGTTTCAATTAACCTAGTCAACACTACTCCGTTCTGATCTTTACGAAGAATATTCATATACTCAGATAAGATTGATAAATCTTGCAGACTATCACACATGCCAATTTCTACAGAATTTATTCTTGTTCTACTAATCTCATCTATAATTTGTTTCTTAATAGCTATGCTTTTGTTAACTGCTCTCTGTTGCATTCCATCTCGTATAGTGTTATCTTGAAAATATATCATATTGCTCCTTTCATGTAATCGAATAAATTATTCTTGATTCTATGATATAATAAATACTAACTTTTTAAAATTTGGAAAAAGTTAATAATTCATTAAATATTATTTTAGGAAGGAGAGGAGATAATGAATTTAGATTGGTATTATACATTCTTAGTATTATCTAAACACCTCAACTATCATAGAGCAAGCGAAGAATTATTTTTAACGGAACCAACACTTCACCAGCAAATAAAAAAACTCGAAAAACACTTGCAAGTAAATTTATTTGAAACAGTTGGAAGAAATTTAACTCTAACTCCAACAGGACGAGAATTTATCCCAATCGTAAAAAAAATAATTGCGACATATGAAGATGGAATTAAAAAAATACAATTAAAAAATAAAAAGTTGGAAACCCATTTAAACATTGCAGTTTCATCTTACATAGCTACTTATCTGTTACCGAAATTTCTTCCAGAATTTTTTGAAGAACAACCATCTGTAGGTATTTCAATTACAGTTTTACAAAATGATATCGCTCGAGAAATTGAAAATAATCAATTTGATATTGGGATAGCTAGGGAAGAACCCTATACTACAAAGATTAATTCAGAAAAAATTTGTGAGGGTAAAATTGCTCTTTTTTATCCCAAAAATGATTCTCAACTAACTGAGGTGGAGTTATTTCAAAAATATAAGATTTTATCAGATAATCATCCTGTTTATTGGAAAAAAGTAAAACAAGAAATTTCTGAAATTGTTCCAGAATCTCAATTTGTTTCTATAAAGGATATAACAGTAACTGAGAAATTGATTGAAATGGGACAAGGGATCTCTTATCTCCCTCTATACCTTAAAATGACTTTAAATTCTAATATTGCTACTCGAATACCAGAAGAAATTTCTATTCCACTATCCTTTACTTACATAATGACTAGAAAAAATTCGGAAGCTATTGAACTTTTCAAAAATAAATTTAAGGAATTTATTGTTTTTGAACAAAATAAAGTAAATTTTTGACTCTTAAAAAGATGACTTATGTATCTAGCAACTAGTGTTAATGTATAAAATTGAAATTTCGCATCATACTTTCTGAGTTTAGACGGACTTTGTTATGAGTTTGAAACAGAGATAGAAAAACCTTGAAAGAATTTTCGAAAAATTTTAAAAAATTCTGAAATATTCTTGACAGGTGATGAAAAAGGTGGTAAGATAGGAAACATCAAAAAAGAAAGCAGAAAAAGAAATGAATAAGAAACAAGCTGTAACGATGAATCAAAACTTTTACTTTAGCTACTTTAGATAGTGTTTGTAGACATGTCACCATGGATGCAAACAGTTCAAGCAATTTGTTTGTATCTATGTGGCTAAGATTTTTGATTGTGGTCCATATAGATGAATATCTAAATGGACTAGCTAAGTTGTAACTTGTTAGATTATTTCAAGCATCCGTTTAGATAGTATCTAGGCGGTTTTTTGTTTTATCTTTTCTGAGAAGGAGTTTCATTATGAAAGTTGTTCGAAAATTACTAGCCCCCCTCTTGGTAGTGGGGATCCTCTTGACCTCTCTGATCAGTTTGCATCAGTTGAAGGCAGATAAGAAAAAAGATGTGTTTCGTATCGGTATTTCGCAATTTATTACTCACCAGTCCCTAGACGCTACTAGAGAAGGGTTTGTGGATGAGCTGGCCAAGCAAGGCTATGTTGAAGGGGAAAATATTGAGATTGATTTGCAAAATGCACAGGGAGAACAACGAAATCTTAAAACGATTTCCCAGCAACTAGCAGAATATAGTGATGTCGTTCTAGCCATCGCAACGCCTTCTGCTCAGAGCTTGGCTAATACAACGCAAACGACACCTGTTATCTTTTCAGCGGTAACAGATCCTGTCAGTGCTAAGTTGGTTGAGTCAAGAGAGCATCCTGGGGGCAATGTAACTGGGACAAGCGATCAGTCATCAGATGCCATTTCAACCCAAATCAATTTGATAAAGAAAGTGTTACCAAAAGCTAAAACGATTGGAATCCTCTATACTCAGAGTGAGCCAAACTCAGTTGTCCAAAAGGATGAAGCTAAGCGCCTTCTGGAAGAAAAAGGCTTTACCGTTGTTGAAAAAACAATCTTGGACAGTAACAACGTCAAGGCGGCTGCAGAAAGCTTGATGGCAGAGGTGGATATGGTTTTTGTACCAACGGATAATATCATTTCATCAACCATGGAAACAGTCAAGCAGGTTTCTATTAAACACAAGGTTCCAGTATTCGGTGGTTCAACAGAAATGATTGCTGTTGGTGGCTTGTATAACTACGGAACCAATTATGAAGAATTGGGAAGACAGACAGCTCGCATGCTGATTCGTGTTTTAAAAGGTGAAAGGCCAGAAAATATAGCAGTTGAGTTGCCTGAAAAACTGGAATTGCATACCAATCAAGAAATGGCAGATGCATTGGGAATTGATATTAGTAAGTTAGAAGGCAAGGAATAAGGAGGTTTGAGATGAATTTTGTATTATCTAGTTTATCAGAAGGTTTGTTGTGGTCGATTATGGCGATTGGGGTCTACTTGACTTTCCGTATTTTGGATATTGCGGATATGACTGCTGAAGGAGCCTTTCCACTGGGGGCTGCTGTCGTCGTATCTCAGATACAGGCAGGGACAAATCCTTGGATTGCGACTTTACTTGCTTTGTTTGCAGGTATGGTAGCAGGTCTAGTATCAGGAATGCTCCACACCAAGATGAAAATTCCAGCTCTCTTGACAGGTATTGTGACCTTGACAGGGCTTTATTCAATCAATATTAAAATCATGGGAAGCGTGCCTAATCTTTCCTTGGGAGATTCTTCAACTGTTTTTAAACAGTTGGCTAGCTTGGGACTGACAACTGAAGAAGCTGTTTTCTCATTCAGTTTGGCCTGTCTCTTACTTGTTTGTTTGGTCTTGACTCTTTTGATGAAAACAGAGATTGGCTTGGTCTTGCGTTCGACTGGGGACAATATTCCTATGAGTGAGGCCAATGGGGTCAATGTAGACACGATGAAGATTGTTGCTTACATGATTTCAAACGGCTTGATTGCCCTATGTGGTTCCTTGTTTGCCCAAAATGATGGATTTTCAGATGTGACTTCTGGGACAGGAACCATTGTTGTTGGTTTGAGTGCAGTGATTATTGCGGAGGTCTTAATTCACGATTTGACCATTGGAGGTCGCTTGTTATCTATCGGAATCGGTGCTATTGTTTACCGTTTGATTATTTTAAATATCTATGAAATTCCAAATCTAGATCAAAACCTGGTTCGTCTCTTTAATGCAATCTTATTAGCCTTGGTTCTATTCGCACCAGAGTTGCAAAAGAGATTAAAGATTCGTGGTTTGAAACTGAGAAATGAATAGGAGGAGAAAGTTATGGCAAGTTTGTTAACACTTGAAAATATTCACAAAACATTTGAAGCAGGGACGGTCAATGAAAACCATGTCCTCAAAGGATTAGATTTAGAGGTTGAAGAGGGAGATTTTATCTCTGTGATTGGTGGAAATGGCGCAGGGAAATCCACTTTGATGAATATCTTGGCTGGCAATTTATCTGTGGACGAAGGGGACCTTTTGTTGGAAGGGAAATCCATTAAAAATCTGAGTGTACGAAAGAGAGCCAAGGATATTGCCCGCGTTTTTCAGGATCCTAAGATGGGGACGGCTTCTCGTTTGACGATTGAGGAGAATATGGCTATTGCCTTGAGACGTGGACAAAAAAGAGGACTTGGTTGGGGCGTGAAGGAGAAGGACAGAATCCAGTTCCAAGAGGCCTTGAAGGAGTTGAATATTGGTCTTGAAAATCGCTTGAAAGTGGATACTCAATACCTTTCAGGAGGACAAAGACAGGCCTTGACCCTAGTCATGGCAGCCTTGGTGAAACCTCAGCTCTTACTGTTGGATGAACACACTGCGGCACTTGACCCGAAAACGAGTCAAATGGTGATGGACTTGACGCAAAAGATTGTGGAACACCATCAGTTGACTACTCTGATGATTACCCATGATATGAACCATGCGATTGAGTACGGCAATCGTCTCATTATGCTCTATCAAGGCAAGATAGTGGTGGATGTCAAGGGAGAGGAGAAAAAGCATCTGACAGTGGAAGACCTCATGCATCTCTTCCAGAAAAATAGTGGCCAAAGTCTGGTCAGTGATGAATTGGTGTTGGGATAAAGAAAAACACCACACTTTGTATGGAACAAGGTGTGGTTGTATTTTATCTCTTAGACCAAGTTCTTTTCATAAAGAGAAGTAGGATTGGGTAAATCTCCAATCGACCTGCAATCATTGCAAAGGAGAGGAGAATTTTTGAGATAGGACTAAAGATTGCGAAGCTAGAAGTGGTTCCTAGAATAGGTCCGATATTATTGAAACAGCTAAAGACAGCACTGGTTACAACCAGAAAATCATTGCTATCTAGGCTGACAATAAAGATAAGGGATAGCAAAATCATAGAATAGATGACAAAGTACTTGAGAATCTTATGCTGGGTATCTTTGTCAATCACCGTTTTATTAACATGGAGGGTCAAAACACGGTGGGGCGATAGGATTGACAAAATTTGGTTTTTGGCAATTTTTGAAAGGATAAGGCCTCGAATAACCTTGAGTCCACCTGCGGTTGAACCAGCAGAACCACCGATTCCCATGAGGAAGAGAAGGATAAACTGGGAGAAGAGAGGCCAGTTGGTAATGTCTCCATATCCAAAACCAGTCGTTGTAATGATATTGGAAACCTGGAAGAAGGCCATTTCAAAACTCTTAGAAAATCCTGGGTAGAGATAGAGGGTATTGAGGCTGATCAAGCCTGTAGAAACCAGAACAATGACCAAGTAAGCTCGAAGTTCTTCATCTCCAAAGAAGGCCTTGACGCGACGGAGCATAAGGTAGTAGTAGAGATTGAAATTTACCCCAAAAACCAAAACTCCGATACTAACCAGATAGGTAATTAGTGAGCTACCATAGTGGGCAATCCCGTCGTTATAGACTGTAAAACCTCCTGTACCAGCTGTTCCCATGGCAATGACAAAACTATCAAATAGGGGCATACCAGCTAGATAATAGATGATGACAAAGAGGGAAAAGAGAGCTAGATAAAGGAGATAGAGAATCTGGGCAGTATTTTTGAGTTTGGATACAACCTTGCCAAAAACAGGGCCAGGAACCTCAGCCTTCATCACTTCTAGGTGGCTATTCTTGGCATTATCCATAATAGCAAGTGCAAAAACAAGCACTCCCATCCCTCCAATCAAGTGGGTAAAACTTCGCCAGAAGAGGAGGGAACGACTGAGAACCGAAACGTCGTTCAGAATAGTTGCTCCAGTAGTTGTAAAGCCAGAACTGATTTCAAAAAAGGCATCGATAACGCTGGGAATTTGCCCAGCAAAGACGAAGGGGAGACCACCAAAGAAGGACCAAAGGATCCAACAGAGGGCAACAATCAAGACTCCCTCCTTGGCATAAATCCGTTGATTTTTTGGCTTTTGTAAAATTCCTGAACCGCCTAGTAATACGAGAATCCCAATCGTTGTAAAGAGGGCTGTAAAGACTTGGCTCGATTCACGGTAATAGATAGCAACAGCTACAGGAACCAAAAGAAGAACAGCTTCAATCAAAAGTAATTTTGAAAGGAGGTAACGAATCATACTTTTATTCATTTCTTACCTCGCGATCAAGTCATAAATCTTGGTGATGTTTGGCAACAAGGTTGTTACTAGGAGCTTGTCTCCGACTTCCAGCATATCCTCCCCTGTAGGGAAAATAGTCTTGCCCTTTCGAATGATAGCTGCAATAAGAACCCCTTTTTTCAGTTTCAGTTGAGAAAGAGGTTTGGCAGTCATTTTATTGGCTTCCTTGATATGGAATTGCAGGGTTTCGATTTGGCCATTGGCTAGATGGTGCATGGCCTGAAGGTCTGAATACTGGGCATTAACACGGCCACGAATAAAGTGCATAATCGTATCTACAGCGATGCTTTTAGGTGTGATGATACTTGAAAAATCAGGCGCATTGATAATCTCGAGGAGACTGGTACGATTGACCTTAGTAATATTTTTCTGTACACCTACCCTGTCAAGGAACATAGAGGTAATCAGATTTTCCTCATCGACCCCTGTTAGAGTCGCAACGGCATCATAGTTTTGAGCACTTTCTTCCAGCAGGATATCTTTTACGGTACCATCTCCTTGAACGATGTAGAGGTTTGGGAATTTCTCGCTAAAGAAGCTAGCGATTTCAGGATTGATTTCAATAACCTTGGTATCGATACGACTGTCTTTGAGGATACCTAGTAGATAATAGGCAATTCTACCAGCTCCAACAATAAGAAGACTCTTCACGGCACGAGACTTGAAATAATTATGGAAGAGCATCATGTCAACACGGTTACCAGTGACAAAGATTCTATCTTTATCCTGTACAGTCATGTCACCGCTTGGAATGATAATTTGATGATCCCTTTCTATCGCACAGACAATGACATTGCCAAATTTTTTCCGAAAATCAGAAATGGGCATTTGGCAAAGACCACTGGAGGATTTAACAGCGAATTCCATCAAGCTGACCCGTCCACCAAAGAAACGTTCGACAGAGAGGGCGTTGGGGAAGTCAATGATATTAGCAATAGCACGGGCAGCCAAGAGCTCAGGATTAACTATAAGAGAAAAACCGAGAATATTCTTTTCCTTGAAATAAGAGTTAGAATATTCAGGGTTCCGCACCCGAACGATGGTCTCTTTAGCTCCCATTTTTTTTGCTAGAACGGCTGCAATCATGTTCACTTCATCGTATTCAGTCAGGGCGATAAAGATATCACAATCCTGGACGCTGGCTTGCTCAAGGATGGTAAAATCGGCCCCGTTACCAAGGATACCCATGATATCAAAGCGATTAACAATATGATTGAGGACAGCTTCGTCTTGCTCAATCAGTAAAACATCATGCTTTTCTGCAACCAAGGAGCGACAGAGGGCAAAACCAACTTTTCCCCCTCCGACAAGGATAATTTTCATATTAAAACCTACTTTTTCATGATGTAACTATCATACCTTTTTTCAAGAAAAAATGCACCTACTAGCTAATCACCAGAGTTTTTAGTAGGAAATTTGCTATAAGGTAAAACTATACCCTAATCAATTGAAATAGCTATTAGCACCTTTCTCTGAAATATGGTATGATAAAGGATATACAAGGAGATAAAATGAATAATAATTTACTGGTATTACAATCAGACTTTGGTCTGGTTGATGGTGCGGTATCGGCTATGATTGGAGTGGCTTTAGAAGAGTCTCCCACCTTAAAAATTCATCATTTGACGCACGATATCACGCCTTATAATATTTTTGAGGGGAGCTATCGTCTCTTTCAGACGGTGGATTACTGGCCTGAGGGAACGACATTTGTATCGGTGGTCGATCCAGGTGTCGGCTCGAAACGTAAGAGTGTGGTTGCCAAGACTGCAAAAAATCAATATATTGTCACGCCAGACAATGGGACTCTTTCTTTTATCAAGAAACACGTTGGCATTGTAGCTATTCGTGAGATTTCTGAAGTGGCCAATAGACGTCAAAATACAGAGCATTCTTATACCTTCCACGGTCGTGATGTCTATGCCTATACTGGTGCTAAACTAGCCAGTGGTCACATTAGTTTTGAGGAAGTGGGGCCAGAGCTCAGTGTGGATCAGATTGTAGAGCTTCCAGTCGTAGAGACAATCATAGAAGATCATCTGGTGAAGGGAGCTATTGATATTCTGGATGTGCGTTTTGGTTCGCTTTGGACCTCTATCACGCGAGAAGAATTTTACAAGCTGGAACCCGCATTCGGTGACCGTTTTGAAGTGACTATCTATCACGCTGATATGCTGGTCTATCAAAATCAAGTTGTTTATGGCAAATCATTTGCAGATGTGAGAATTGGGCAACCCATCCTTTACATCAACTCCCTCTATCGTTTAGGTCTGGCTATCAACCAAGGTTCCTTTGCTAAGGCCTATAATGTGGGTGTCGGTTCATCTTGGACCATTGAAATAAAGAAAATAGAATCATAAAATAGGAGAATATAGATGAAAAATCAATCAATTAAACAAGTTGTTGCTATCGGTGTTGGAGCTGCGCTCTTTGTTGTCATTGGGATGATCAGCATTCCGACACCTGTTCCAAATACAAGCATCCAGCTTCAGTATGCGGTACAGAGCCTCTTGTCTATTATTTTTGGCCCTCTAGTGGGACTACTTGTTGGTTTAATTGGGCATGCAGTGAAGGACTCTCTTGCTGGCTACGGTCTATGGTGGACTTGGATTATTGCTAGTGGTCTCTTTGGTCTAGCCGTCGGACTCTTTAGAAAATACATTCGAGTAACACAGGGTGTTTTTGAGTTGAAGGATATTGTCTTCTTTAACCTCATTCAGATTGTTGCAAATGCTCTTGTTTGGGGTGTCTTGGCACCACTTGGAGATGTTGTGATTTATCAAGAAGCGGCAGAAAAAGTATTTGCCCAAGGGATTGTTGCGGGAATTGCAAATGCTGTAACTGTAGCTATCGCAGGTACCCTTCTCTTGCTAGCTTATTCACGTACGCAGACTCGTTCAGGAAGTTTGAAAAAGGATTAACATAAAGGAAAAGGCTGGGCAACCGGTCTTTTTCGATGTTTATAGACTAGTCGGGTAAGCAATTTAGGCTAGGAATCTTGTTGGCGCTAAGTTTTTAATAGAAGAGTCTGCAAGAAGGGTTCGATTTATGATAAAATAGAAGTCTAAGAAGCGAATGAAGAGAGTAAGATGAAAGAAGCTATAATTGAGTGGAAGGATTTCTCTTTCCAGTATGAAACGCAACAAGAACCAACCTTGCAAGGGGTGGATTTGACTATTTATAAGGGAGAGAAAGTCTTAATTGTTGGGCCATCTGGCTCAGGCAAGTCTACCTTGGGTCAGTGTTTGAATGGAATTATTCCCAATATTTACAAGGGTCAGACATCTGGAGAATTTTTGATCAAAGGACAAGCAGCCTTTGATATGAGCATCTATGATAAATCTCATCTGGTCAGTACAGTTTTGCAGGATACAGATGGGCAGTTTATCGGTCTGTCCGTGGCAGAAGATTTGGCTTTTGCTCTGGAAAATGATGTGACAGCTCTAGATGAGATGAAAAATCGTGTTCATAAATGGGCAGAAAAGTTGGACCTTATTTCTTTACTGAATCAGCGTCCTCAGGATTTGTCAGGTGGACAAAAGCAACGGGTTAGTCTGGCTGGTGTTTTGATTGATGAAAGTCCGATTCTCTTGTTTGATGAGCCACTCGCCAATCTGGATCCCAAGTCAGGTCAGGATATTATCGAATTGATTGACCAGATTCATAAGGAAGAGGGGACGACGACCCTTATTATTGAGCACCGTTTGGAGGATGTTCTGCATCGCCCTGTCGATCGGATTGTCTTGATAAACGATGGTCGTATCCTCTTTAATGGGGGTCCTGATCAGTTACTAGCGACTGATTTATTGACACAAAATGGAATTCGAGAACCCCTTTATCTGACCACTCTCCGTCAATTGGGTGTGGATTTAGTCAAGGAAGAACAATTAGCAGATCTGGATAACTTGTCTATCTCAAAAGGTCAGGTTCAGTTGCGGACGGAACTGGTAAAAGAAACCCCAGAATTGCAGTCACTCTTTAGACTAGAGGATGTATCTTTTTCTTATGATGATAGACCGATTTTGAAATCCATTCATCTGGATATTAAAAAAGGTGAAAAGATTGCCATTGTTGGAAAAAATGGTGCAGGGAAGTCAACTCTAGCCAAGGCTTTAAGTAGCTTTATCCAGACTGAAGGTCGCTATCTTTGGGAAGGACAGGATATAAAAGGAGATTCTGTTGCAGAGCGGGCGGGACGAGTAGGCTATGTGCTACAAAATCCCAATCAAATGATTTCGACCAGCATGATTTTTGATGAGGTAGCTCTGGGACTTCGTTTGCGAGGTGTGGACGAGAAGGAAATTGAAACGAGAGTCTATGAAACCTTGAAAATCTGTGGTCTCTATGAATTCCGTAATTGGCCCATTTCTGCCCTGTCATTTGGTCAGAAAAAACGTGTGACTATTGCATCGATTTTGGTCTTAGGGGCTGAAATTATCCTCCTAGATGAACCGACAGCAGGTCAAGACCAGAAGAACTATACTGAGATTATGGAATTTCTCGAAGAGTTACATCAAAAAGGGCATACCATTGTCATGATTACTCATGATATGCAATTGATGCTGGATTATTCAGACCGAGCTCTTGTCATGGTGGATGGAGAATTGATTGCCGATACTGATCCAGCTAGTCTTTTGAGCAATCCTGAGCTGTTAGTAAAAGCCAATCTAAAAGAAACTTCAATCTTCAACTTGGCTAAAAAACTAGACGTGGATCCACTTGCTTTAACGGCATTTTACAAAGAAAGGAGAGAAGGATGCAAGCTAAATTAATCGGTTACCAGCATAGAGATACTGTGATTCATCGCTTGTCAGGCGCTGGTAAACTCCTCTTTTTCATTCTCGTATCATTGGCGGCCATGATTAGCTATGATACCAGACTGCTTGTTCTGATTGCCATCTTTTCGGTCTTTCTCCTCTATTTGTCAGAAATCCGCTTTAAAGATGTTTCCTTTGTGGCCGTTTTTGCGATGGTATTTGCCGTTTTAAACGTTTTTATGGTCTATCTCTTTTCTCCCGAGTATGGGGTTGGACTGTACGGAGAGAGAAGTGTGATTTGGCAGGGAATTGGTGCCTACACTCTGACCAGCCAAGAGCTCTTTTATCTGCTAAATTTGGCTATTAAGTACCTTTGCACCATTCCTTTAGCGATTATCTTTTTGATGACAACCCATCCTAGTCAGTTTGCTTCCAGTTTAAATCAAATTGGTGTGCCTTATAAGATTGCCTATTCTGTCAGCCTGGCCTTGCGCTATATACCAGATTTGCAGGAAGAATTCTTTACCATCAAGATGTCTCAGGAAGCGCGTGGGATGGAATTATCCAAGAAAGCTTCTCTCATGCAACGAATCAAAGGCAATCTGCGCATTATCACTCCTCTGATTTTCAGCTCGTTAGAACGCATTGATACCATCGCGACCGCCATGGAGCTTCGCCGCTTTGGAAAAGAGAAAAAGCGGACTTGGTATAGATATCAGTCCTTGAAAAAAGGAGACTATATTACCTTGCTCTTGGCAGCCTTGTTTTTAGTAACTAGTTTACTACTTATCTTGCAGAATCACGGACGATTTTACAACCCTTGGAAATAGCTTGAAAAAATTGAAAAAATCAAGTCGTTTCTATTGACAATGATTCTGAAAGTGTTATACTAAGAAAGTAGTTTCGCTGATTTACTTCAAACCTGTTGTGAGGTAAGTTAACGATGCCTTAACCACGCTGTTTGCTGAGCTTGACTCCGGGCAGTGTGGCTATTTTTTTGCAATGGTAAAAGGAAGCAAGTCATGACAAATCACATTGTATTATTTGAACCACAAATTCCACAAAATACAGGCAATATCGCGCGTACTTGCGCTGCGACTAATTCTTTCCTCCACATCATCAAGCCCATGGGCTTTCCTATCGATGACCGCAAGATGAAGCGAGCTGGGTTGGATTATTGGGATAAGCTAGAGATTTATTTTTACGACAGTTTAGAAGATTTCATGTCTCAGATGAAGGGAAAACTCTATCTGATTTCGAAATTCGCTGAGAAAGTGTATTCTGATGTGGATTTATCGACTAACGAAGACCATTATTTTCTCTTTGGACGCGAAGACAAGGGTTTACCTGAGGACTTTATGCGAGAACATCCTGAGAAGGCTCTCCGTATTCCTATGAATGATGAACATGTTCGCAGTCTCAATGTGTCTAATACCGTCTGTATGATTGTCTATGAGGCTCTTCGCCAGCAGAACTTTGCAGGTCTTGAGCTTGTTCATACCTATGAAGTGGATAAATTGAAATAAAAAATGAAAATGAAAATGAACAAAATGCTTGCGCTTGCAAGCGTTTTTTGTTATGATAAAAGAGTCTTCAGGGCAGGGTGTGATTCCCGACCGGCGGTGACTTTAACTAGGAAATGATCTTTTCCTTTTATACTTTGTTGACAAGCTTTGCCTAACCAGAAGTTATGCCTACAGCTTGTCGCCTAGTCTAAAAGAAAAATCTCTATTTCCTTCTCTTTAAAGAAGTCCGCGAGCGTAAGCTGATGTGGTGCGATTCCACAACCGACAGTATAGTCTGGATGGGAGAAGACGAAAGAATAGCTTTGTCTGTTCTGATAGATTTATAGCTAAACTGTAACCGCTTGCTTAAATTTCCTTAATAGAGTGAGAGGGAACTTTTGGGATATAAAAAGTGAGAATAGATAGAGGAATCCTTTCTAACTTCTTCTGATTTTATAGAAAATTGGAGGAACCTGTTATGACAAACACACGTCGACTTTCGACCATTGCGATTTTATCAGCCATCTCATTTGTGCTGATGTACTTTGACTTTCCGCTTTTGCCAGCGGCGTCCTTCCTCAAGATCGAATTTAGTATCTTGCCAGTCCTTGTGGGCTTGGTGGTCATGGATTTGCCTGCTGCTCTAGGAATTCTCTTGCTTCGCTCACTCTTGAAATTGCTTCTTAACAGCCAGGGAGTGAATACTTACATTGGTTTGCCAATGAATATCGTAGCTTTGGGAGTTTTTGTCATCGTATTTGCTTTGATTTGGAAAAAGGAACGGACAACCCTTCGTTTCCTACTAGGCTCTCTAGCTGGGACTATTGGTTTAACCGTGGCTATGTTGGTTCTCAACTATGTTTACGCTGTTCCTCTGTACGCTAAGTTTGCTAACTTTGATATTGGAAAAATTTTGGGACTTTCCAACTACCTAATGACCATGGTATTACCTTTTAACTTGATTGAGGGTGTAATCTTTTCCGTTTCATTCTGGTTGTTGTATGTTCTCTTGAAACCAACCTTAAAACATTATGAGAGATAAACAAACATTTTTAATGAAGGGCAGTTTTGCCCTTTTACTTTTCGTTATTCTTGGCTACATGGTCAAATTTTACCCTGAAACGCTGGTCGGTTTTGACCAACCGATACAGACTGCCGTTCGAGGAGACTTGCCAGATTACTTGACTATTCTTTTCCGAGCCATCACACGCCTGATTGATATCCCAGTGATTATCACTTGGGTTGTCATCGTAGCCTTTATCTTTTATCGTAAGCGGTGGAAGATAGAAAGTTTCTTCATGCTAGGGAATTTGGCTTTGGCTGGTCTTTTAATCGTGACCTTTAAAAATATCTACCAGCGCCCACGACCAGCTATTTTACACTTGGTTGAGGAGAAGGGATTTTCCTTCCCAAGCGGCCATTCTCTGGCTGTAACCTTGCTGGTCGGTTCTCTGATTGTCATTCTCAGTCAACGGATGAAAGATCCAGTCTGGAGAAAAATCGTGCAAATCGTCCTTGTTATCTACCTAGTCAGTGTGTTGGTATCAAGGGTCTATCTGGGAGTTCATTACCCATCAGACGTTCTTGCCAGTCTCTGTGTGGGCTTGGGAGTATTGTTTATCGAATTTCCCTTCTATGACAAGCTCCGCTTCCAATGGCGATTTAAAGGCAAGCAGAAGTGACTATCAAATTCCTTTGAGGAGAAAGAAATGAAAGTCAATATAGCAGATCTTCATCCGACTCAACTATACTTATCAGAAAAGAAGTTGCAAGATATTCAGATGCTTTACCAGTCGGCAGAAACAATCCAAGTCGATCCAATCAGTATTCTTGCCTTTGGAGATTGCTTGTTGATTACAGATGGGCATCACAGGGCTTATCAGGCTTTATTGGCAGGTCGGGATACGATTTCTGCTGAGTGGGATAGAGATGGTGGTGATGAACTATATCATCTCTATGCGCAAGCCTGCGAAGAAAGAAAAATTTACTCTGTTCTGGATTTAAAAAATCATATCTTAGCTCAAGATGAGTATGAAGCAAAATGGTATAACTGGTGTGATGGTTTTAATCAAGCAGCAACTCTTTTGTTGAAAAGGAAAGCAGATGAAACAGACCCTACAAATAGATAATTCACTGCGTCTTGTTCCTTATTATAAGGTCAATCATTGTGAAGAAGCTCTTGCTTGGTATCAGGATGTGAACTTGGTTCACCTCGTAGATGGGGTGAAGCTTCCTTATAGTCAAGAAACTTTGGAAGCCATGTATTCCTATTTGGATCAGCATGGTGAGCTTTTTTGGATTGAAGTCAAGGAGAAGGGTGAATGGTTTCCAATTGGGGATGTTACACTATCTCAGGACAATCTCCCCATTGTGATTGGAAATCCCGCTTACCAACATCGAGGACTTGGAAAAAAGATCCTAAGTACTTTGATTGAATTGGCTCGAGTAAAAGGATGGAAAGAATTGAGAGTCAAGGAAATCTACACTTACAATCATGTATCTAGGCGCTGTTTCAAGTCGCTTGGATTTATGGAAAATGGAGCAACAGAAAAAGGAACGAGTTTTGTATTGAAATTAGTCTAATCTAACTTGTTTTTTAACTAAAAATCTGATAAACTATGTAGTAATTGAATAGAAATCCGCAAGACTAGTAGCCTAAGGGAAGTATATCAGGGAGGAGAGCCGTGACTGCAAGCTCTTTATATGAAAGCTGGGTGAATTCACTTGCGCATGGATTTAGAAATGAAGGTCTGACTTGTCAGATGAAAACGGATGGTACCGCGTGTCAACGCTCCGAGTGGAGTTTTTGGCATGTGGTTTTCTTTTTATCTACGAGCGACTGATGGAGGAATTATGTCAACTATTGAAGAACAATTAAAAGCGCTTCGTGAAGAAACGCTGGCTAGCTTGAAGCAGATTACTGCTGAAAATAAAAAAGAGATGCAAGATTTGCGTGTCTCTGTCCTTGGTAAAAAGGGATCGCTCACTGAAATCCTCAAAGGGATGAAAGATGTCTCTGCTGAGATGCGTCCGATTATCGGGAAACATGTCAATGAAGCGCGTGATGTCTTGACAGCAGCTTTTGAAGAAACTGCTAAGCTTTTGGAAGAAAAGAAAGTTGCAGCTCAATTAGCAAGTGAGAGTATCGATGTGACCCTTCCAGGTCGTCCAGTTGCGACTGGTCACCGCCACGTCCTCACACAAACCAGTGAAGAAATCGAAGATATCTTCATCGGTATGGGTTACCAAGTCGTGGATGGTTTTGAAGTGGAGCAAGACTACTATAACTTTGAGCGTATGAACCTTCCCAAAGACCACCCAGCTCGCGATATGCAGGATACTTTCTATATCACTGAAGAAATCTTGCTCCGTACCCACACGTCTCCAGTTCAGGCGCGTGCTATGGATGCCCATGATTTTTCTAAAGGTCCTTTGAAGATGATCTCGCCAGGGCGTGTGTTCCGTCGTGATACGGACGATGCGACTCACAGTCACCAGTTCCACCAAATCGAAGGCTTGGTTGTTGGGAAGAACATTTCTATGGCAGATCTTCAAGGAACCCTGCAGTTGATTGTCCAAAAAATGTTCGGTGAAGAGCGTCAAATCCGTCTGCGTCCATCCTACTTCCCATTCACAGAGCCATCTGTTGAGGTGGATGTTTCTTGCTTCAAGTGTGGTGGAGAAGGCTGTAACGTATGTAAGAAAACAGGTTGGATCGAAATTATGGGGGCCGGTATGGTTCACCCACGTGTCCTTGAAATGAGTGGTATCGATGCGACAGTTTACTCTGGATTTGCCTTTGGTCTTGGTCAAGAGCGTGTAGCTATGCTCCGTTACGGAATCAACGATATCCGTGGATTCTACCAAGGAGATGTCCGCTTCTCAGAACAGTTTAAATAATGATTAGAAAAGTAGAAAAGGCAGATGTTGGGGTGTTGTCCAAAATTGCCAAACAAACCTTTAGTGAAACATTTGCTCATGATAATACGGAAGAGCAGTTACAGGAATACTTTGAAGAGTCTTATAGTCTGAGAGTTTTGTCAACTGAGTTGGAAAATCCAGAATCCGAAACCTATTTCATTATGCATGAAGAGGAGATAGCTGGTTTTCTCAAAGTCAACTGGGGAAGTGCTCAGACTGAGAGAGAATTAGAGGATGCTTTTGAAATTCAACGCCTCTATGTGCTACAAAAATTCCAAGGATTTGGACTAGGTAAGCAATTGTTTGGATTCGCTCTTGAACTTGCTACAAAAAATAGTTTTTCTTGGGCTTGGCTAGGTGTTTGGGAGCATAATACAAAAGCTCAAGCGTTTTATAATCGATATGGTTTTGAAAAATTTAGCCAACATCATTTTATGGTTGGTCAAAAAGTAGATACGGATTGGTTACTGAGAAAGAAATTAAGGTAAGAAGATGATTCTTCTATTGAAATGATAGGAAAGGAAAAGAACTAGAGTGGCAACTGTCATTCTGGAGAACTAAATTATGCTTGTATCTTATAAATGGTTAAAAGAATTGGTGGACATTGATGTTCCATCACAAGAGTTGGCTGAAAAAATGTCAACTACAGGGATCGAGGTAGAAGGTGTCGAATCACCTGCTGCTGGTCTCTCAAAAATTGTCGTCGGTGAGGTCTTGTCTTGCGAAGATGTGCCAGAAACTCACCTCCATGTTTGTCAGGTTAACGTTGGCGAAGAAGAAGCCCGTCAAATCGTTTGTGGTGCCCCAAATGTGCGTGCTGGTATCAAGGTTATGGTGGCACTTCCGGGAGCTCGTATCGCTGACAACTACAAAATTAAAAAAGGAAAAATCCGTGGTTTAGAGTCACTTGGAATGATCTGTTCTCTTGGCGAATTGGGAATTTCTGATTCAGTTGTACCTAAGGAATTCGGAGATGGCATCCAAATCTTGCCAGAAAATGCCGTTCCAGGTGAGGAAGTCTTCTCATATCTAGACTTGGATGATGAAATCATCGAACTTTCTATTACACCCAACCGTGCGGATGCCCTTTCTATGCGTGGAGTGACTCACGAAGTGGCAGCTATCTATGACAAGGCAGTCAACTTTAAAGAATTTACTCTTTCAGAAACTGACCAAGCTGCAGCAGATGCTCTTTCTGTGGGCATTGAGACAGACAAGGCGCCTTACTATGCCGCTCGTATCTTGGACAATGTGACTATCGCACCAAGTCCACAATGGTTGCAAAACCTTCTCATGAATGAAGGAATCCGTCCAATCAATAACGTAGTGGACGTGACCAACTACATCCTGCTTTACTTTGGTCAACCAATGCATGCTTTTGACTTGGATACCTTTGAAGGGACTGACATCCGTGTGCGTGAAGCGCGTGCTGGTGAAAAATTGGTGACCTTGGATGGTGAAGAACGTGACTTGGACGTGAATGACCTAGTCATCACTGTCGCAGACAAACCAGTAGCTCTTGCAGGTGTCATGGGTGGACAAACTACAGAAATCTCTGAAAAGTCTAGTCGTGTTGTCCTTGAAGCGGCAGTATTCAATGGCAAATCTATCCGTAAGACAAGCGGTCGTCTCAACCTTCGTTCTGAGTCATCTTCTCGCTTTGAAAAAGGTATCAATGTGGCAACTGTTAACGAAGCCCTTGATGCGGCGGCTAGCATGATTGCAGAACTTGCAGGTGCGACGGTGCGCAAAGGCATCGTTTCAGCGGGTGAACTTGATACTTCTGATGTGGAAGTTTCTTCAACTCTTGCTGATGTTAACCGTGTCCTTGGTACAGAACTTTCTTACGCTGATGTAGAAGACGTCTTCCGTCGTCTTGGCTTTGGCCTTTCTGGAAATGCAGACAGCTTTACAGTCAGCGTCCCACGTCGCCGTTGGGATATCACAATCGAGGCAGACCTCTTTGAAGAAATCGCTCGTATCTATGGTTATGACCGCTTGCCAACCAGCCTTCCAAAAGATGACGGTACAGCTGGTGAATTGACTGCGACACAAAAACTCCGCCGTCAAGTTCGTACCATTGCTGAAGGAGCAGGTTTGACAGAAATCATCACCTACGCTCTGACAACTCCTGAAAAAGCAGTTGAGTTTACGGCTCAACCAAGCAACCTTACGGAACTCATGTGGCCAATGACTGTGGACCGTTCTGTCCTCCGTCAAAATATGATCTCAGGTATCCTTGATACTGTTGCCTACAACGTGGCTCGTAAGAACAAAAACTTGGCCCTTTACGAGATTGGAAAAGTCTTTGAACAAACAGGCAATCCAAAAGAAGAACTTCCAAATGAGATCAACAGCTTTGCCTTTGCCTTGACAGGCTTGGTTGCTGAAAAAGATTTCCAAACAGTAGCAGTTCCAGTTGATTTCTTCTATGCTAAGGGAATCCTTGAGGCCCTCTTTGCTCGTTTGGGACTCCAAGTAACCTATACGGCAACATCTGAAATCGCTAGCCTCCACCCAGGACGTACAGCTATGATTTCACTCGGTGACCAAGTTCTTGGTTTCCTTGGGCAAGTGCATCCAGTCACTGCTAAGGCTTACGATATTCCAGAAACGTATGTAGCTGAGCTCAACCTTTCAGCCATCGAAGCTGCCCTTCAACCAGCTGCTCCATTTGTGGAAATCACGAAATTCCCAGCAGTTAGCCGTGACGTTGCCCTCCTTCTCAAGGCAGAAGTGACTCACCAAGAGGTTGTGGACGCTATCCAAGCTGCAGGCGTAAAACGTTTGACAGATATCAAACTCTTTGACGTCTTCTCAGGCGAAAAATTGGGACTTGGTATGAAGTCAATGGCTTATAGCTTGACTTTCCAAAATCCAGAAGATAGCTTAACGGACGAAGAAGTCGCACGCTATATGGAAAAAATCCAAGCATCGCTCGAAGAAAAAGTCAATGCAGAAGTGCGTTAAAGTATCAATCCATCCTTTGGGGTGGATTTTTGCTTTTCAAATAACAATTCAGGATCAAAAATAGACAGTTGAGGAACAGAGAAGATAAATTGGAGTTTACCAGTGTATAATGTACTCATAGCTCAAAGTACCCTAAGATTTTTTACTAAAATGAGGATGATAAAAATGGACAGAAATCATTGTAAAGGCTATCAAAAAGGAGTATAATGAGTGCAAGACATTTCGGAGGTGAAAGATGCTAGAAGTAAGAAGTCTAGAGAAAAGTTTTGGACCCAAGCAAGTTTTGTTTGGTATTGACTTTCAAGCGCGACCAGGTCGTATTTTGGGATTAGTCGGGAAAAACGGTGCTGGGAAGACAACGATTTTCCACAGTATTTTGAAGTTTTTAGAATACCAAGGAGAAATTAGTCTGGATAATCAGGATATTCGACAAGAGACCTACGCTCGGATTGGCTATCTGCCTGAAGAACGCAGCCTCATGCCTAAATTGACAGTCCTTGAACAAGTTCGTTACTTGGCGACTCTAAAAGGTATGGATGCCAAGGAGATCAAGGAAAAACTCCCTCAATGGATGAAGAGGTTGGAAGTGAAAGGGAAGCTGACTGATAAAATCAAGAGTCTGTCAAAAGGAAATCAGCAGAAGATTCAGCTCATTATTACTCTGATTCATGAGCCAGACTTGATTATCTTGGATGAGCCTTTCAGTGGATTGGACCCGGTCAATACAGAATTGCTCAAGCAAGTCATTTTTCAGGAAAAAGAACGTGGGGCAACCATTATCTTTTCTGACCATGTCATGACCAACGTCGAGGAGCTTTGTGACGATATTCTCATGATTCGAGATGGCCGTGTGGTCTTGCATGGACCAGTTCAGGATGTCCGCAATCAATACGGGAAAACGCGTCTCTTTGTTTCAAGTGAACGAAGCAAGGAAGAATTGGAAAATCTTCCTCATGTCAAGCAGGTAAGTTTGACCAAACAAGGCAGTTGGAAATTGATCTTAGAGGATGAGAGCGCTGGAAGGGAACTCTTCCCAATCTTGACTCAGGGGCAATACATCGCAACCTTTGACCAGCAAGCGCCAACAATTGATGAAATCTTTAAACTAGAATCAGGGGTGGAAGTATGAGAAATATGTGGGTTGTAATGAAGGAAACCTATCTTCGACATGTCAAATCGTGGAGTTTCTTCTTTATGGTGATTTCGCCGTTCCTCTTTTTAGCCTTATCTGTAGGAATTGGCTATCTCCAAGGATCTTCTATGGCTCAGAGTGGCAAGATAGCAGTAGTCAGCACTGTTCCAGCTGTGACAGACAGTCTTAAATCTACCAATGGTCTCAATTTTGATTATCAGGATGAAGCCAGTGCCCAAGCTGCTATCAAGGATGAAAAATTAAAAGGCTATCTGACCATTGACCAAGAGGATAGTGTCTTGAAGGCAGTTTATCACGGTGAAACTTCCCTTGAGATTGCTATTAAGCTAGGAGTAACGAGCAAGTTAAATGAGCTTCAAGATCAACTCAATCGTTCGGCAGCAAATTTGTCGCAAGAACAGGAAAAACGTTTGGAACAAACAGTTAACTTTACGGAGAAAATTGATGAATCCAAGGAAAATAAAAAAATGATTCAAACAATTGCGGCTACAGCGGTTGGTGGCTTTCTCTATATGATTTTAATTACTTATGCTAGCGTCACCGCCCAGGAAGTGGCTAGTGAGAAAGGGACTAAAATCATGGAGGTAGTCTTCTCCAGCATTCGAGCTAGCCATTATTTCTATGCTCGTATGCTTGCCTTGTTGCTTGTGATTTTGACTCATATCGGCATCTATGTCGTGGGTGGTCTCGCTGCTATTCTGCTCTTTAAAGATTTGCCATTATTAGCCCAGTTTGGTATTTTGGACCATTTAGGAGATGCTTTCTCGCTCAACACCTTATTGTTTGTCTTGGTTAGCCTATTTATGTACGTTGTTTTAGCAGCCTTCCTAGGTTCTATGGTTTCTCGTCCTGAGGACTCAGGAAAAGCCTTGTCGCCTTTGATGATTTTGATTATAGGTGGTTTTTTTGGAGTGACAGCTCTAGGTGCAGCTGGTGACAATCTCATCTTGAAGATTGGTTCATATATTCCCTTTATTTCGACTTTCTTCATGCCGTTTAGAGCTATTAATGGTTATGCAAATGGGTTAGAAGCTTGGATTTCGCTTGCTATTACGATTGCTTTTGCAGTAACGGCAACAGTCTTTATCGGACGTATGTATGCTAGCCTCGTTCTGCAAACAGATGATTTAGGTCCTTGGAAAACCTTTAAACGTGCCTTATCTTATAAATAGAAGAGCCTCGCGAAAGCGAGGTTTTTTAGAGATAAAAAGAGTGGAATTCAGAAAAATATTTTTCATATCTATTGACTTTTAGGGGTGAAATTTGGTATTATAGTAGGCGGTATTGTTTACCCCATTTGAAAGGCCCCGGAACCTTCCAAATACTTTTCGATGGGAAGGAACACCCATCACCGTAAACAAAAATCGAACTATATATAGGAGAAATCATGAACAAAACAACATTTATGGCTAAACCAGGCCAAGTTGAACGTAAATGGTACGTAGTTGACGCAACTGATGTACCACTTGGACGTCTTTCTGCAGTAGTTGCTAGCGTACTTCGCGGAAAAAACAAACCAACATTTACACCACACACTGATACAGGTGACTTTGTGATTGTTATCAATGCTGAAAAAGTTAAATTGACTGGTAAAAAAGCAACTGATAAAATCTACTACACTCACTCAAACCACCCAGGTGGATTGAAACAAATCTCTGCAGGTGAACTTCGTTCTAAAAATGCAGTACGTTTGATCGAGAAATCAGTTAAAGGTATGCTTCCACACAATACTCTTGGACGCGCTCAAGGTATGAAGTTGAAAGTATTTGTTGGAGCTGAGCACACTCACGCTGCACAACAACCAGAAGTTCTTGATATTTCAGGACTTATCTAAGGAAAGGAACAATAAAGTATGTCACAAGCACAATATGCAGGTACTGGACGTCGTAAAAACGCTGTTGCACGCGTTCGCCTTGTTCCAGGAACTGGTAAAATCACTGTTAACAAAAAAGATGTTGAAGAGTACATCCCACACGCTGACCTTCGTCTTGTCATCAACCAACCGTTCGCAGTTACTTCAACTGTAGGTTCATACGACGTTTTCGTTAACGTTGTAGGTGGTGGATACGCTGGTCAATCAGGAGCTATCCGTCACGGTATCGCTCGTGCCCTTCTTCAAGTAGACCCAGACTTCCGCGATTCATTGAAACGCGCAGGACTTCTTACACGTGACTCACGTAAAGTTGAGCGTAAGAAACCAGGTCTTAAGAAAGCTCGTAAAGCATCACAATTCTCAAAACGTTAATCAATACGATTATATCAACGTTTCAAAGCACTTTGCAAAGATTTTGCAAAGTGCTTTTTTGTCGAATTTTGAGCTAGAATAGCTTTGTGATAACCTTCTGATAACCTCTTCAAAATTTTAAAAATCATAATTCTATTTTGCTTTATTGAGATAGTCTGCAAATTTGTCAATAGAGTTTTTGTGGTGTGAGTATAGACATCTAATGTCACCTGACTGCTTGCATGACCGAGACGTTTTGATGTATTAGAAGGATCGATTCCAATTTCAGACATAAGTGTTGCATGTGTATGTCTAAACCCATGTGGGCTAATTGGTTTTAATTTATGCTTTTTAATAATTCGATTCAGTACGTTATTAATGTAATCAGCATGCAAAGGTTCAATTTTGTCATTACTTGATATGTAAGAGAACATATATTCGTTACTAATATTCAGCTTTGTTAGAGGAAACTGAGATTGTTCTTTCAGATAGAAATTTCTCCATTGCTTAATAATATCGATTGTCTCATCATCAAGATAGATTGTTCGAACTGAAGATTCATTCTTTGTGCTCTTTTCAATCGCTTTACCGTCAATTCTTCCTAGACTTTTATCTATGTTCAATAGATTGCTGTCAAAGTTAATATCAGCCCATTTTAAAGCGTATAACTCCCCTTTTCGTAGTCCACTAAATGCAAGCAGTCTAAATAAAGCAAAATGTTTAAATGGCTCAGTTTCTTTCACTATATCAAGGAAATGATGTAATTCCTCCAGAGACCAAAAATTATCTGATCTAGTTTTTTTGATTTTAGGCATGATAACATTCTTCATTGGATTTCGATCAATGTAGTTCATGTTGATTGCAAAATCAAAAATTTTTGAGGTATAGGATTTTATCTGTTTGATATTTTTGAAAGTCTGAGATTTTTGTGTAATAAAGTTTTGACAGTCTAAAGGACTGATTTGGTCAATAAATTTATCGCCAAATATTGGTAGAATATGTATTCGATAGATATTCTTAGTTTGGGAAGAAGTTGTTTCTTCAACGGTACCAACATAGGCATTAAACCATTCTTGATAAAGTTCTTTATAAGTGACTTTGGGGTTAGGTTTGTCGGTACTTACTGTGGGGGCAACGACACCAGCTTCTAAACGAGCTTCGTACAATTTTGCCTCTTTTTTGGTTTTGAACCCTCTCTTTAAGTGCCTTTTTTTCTTTCCATAAGCATCTAAGCCAATGTAAAAGCTGACATAGTATAGGATTCCTTTTTTTGTTTTGTATTTGTGTATAGACATTTTTTCTCCGTATCTAAGTTTTCGGAGCTTATGTAATTGAGAAATGAGTGTCTATCTATTTTTTCTATCTTCTTGGCGGATAGCGTATTCGTCTGTTTTAATCCAGCTCTGCCAAACTTTAGAATCTTTATTTTGGTGATTCATATAATCTATAAACTCAGACATAAAACGTTTGTTTTTCTCAGCTAGGTATTCTGAGAATATATGACGAAATTCATCTGAAAAACTATCATCAAGTGGTAGTGTTAATACCCTTTCGCCAAATTCGATACTCTTCTTTAACTTCTCCATATCGCTTTTAAAAGGTGTCACAGAACCAATTTTAGATGTTTTGAAACTATCTGTAACAATTTTAAGATTTGATGGAGCGTGTGGGTTGCTATCAAGTCCCATAATGTAAGCGACGGAAACATTAAAGTATTTTGCCAATTTTTCAGCATTATCTTTTTTAGGTTTGCGGATTCCTTGATTGTATCCAGAAAGTGTAGGATAGGCTATATTTGTAGCTTCGCTAATTTCTGTCAATTTTTTTCCGCTATTTTCTATCAGTTTAGTAATATGATTCGTCATAAGAACCTCCTTTTTATCATTATAACACATTTTATTCTTTTTGAATAAAAAAGCTTGACAAAAATTCAAAAAGAATATATAATTCAAAATGAATAACAAATTAAATGGTTTCGGAGCTTATTTAATTTAGAAATGAGGTGTGAATTTATGTCGGAAACTACTTTAGTTGTCCAGCTTCCTAAAGAATTAGAGAAGCAATTACGTGCTCACTATGATGAGATGATTTCAAATGCTGTAGCAAGAGTATTTGAAGATAAAGAACTTTATAAACCTATGGTTCGTATGTCAGGTTTGTCTAGGTGGTTAGATGTATCTACGACAACAATCCAAAAATGGACGAAAGAAGGAATGCCAACCATGGTGATTGATGGAGTGACTTTATACGATAAAAGAGCAGTAACACGATGGTTGAAGCAATATGAAAGATAGGTACTCGTATGAATGGTGTTCAGTGGATCAAGATAACAACAGATATATTTGATGATGAAAAAATTCAGCTAATAGAATCAATGCCAGAAGGAGATACTCTTATTGTAATATGGTTTAAAATTCTGGTGCTTGCAGGAAAGCAAAATAATAGTGGCATATTAAGTCTAGGGAACAAGGTTTATTACACAGAAGAGATGCTTTCAACAGTGTTTAGGCGAAAGGCTACATCTGTAAAATTAGCTCTCAGCATGTTTGAAGAATTTGGCATGATAGAAATCATAGATGGCGCTATTACCATTCCAAAATGGGAGAAACATCAGAATATAGATGGACTAGAAAAGATTAGAAAACAAACTAGGGAACGTGTTGCTCGTCATAGACAAAAACAAAAAGCACTAATTACAGGCGAGCCACAACTCGTTTTAGACTGTAACGTTACAGTAACGGATGAAAATGATAATGTAACGCAAGAGATTAAGAACAAGAGTAAGAATAAGAAAGAGATTGAGAATATACTGGATAATAGTTCTAGAAAGCCTGAAACTTATATTCCACCCAAATATTATTCTTTGTTAGAATCCATTTCTTATAAGTACAATGATAGATTTTTGTATCCTAACAATTACACTTTAACACATGCTCAGAAGATGAAGATAGGCGAGTATTTGGCTAGTGGGTATGTAACTAGTGATGAAGTCATTAGCATGATTGAACGGATTCCTGAGGATGCGACGTCTCCTTTGGCGTATTTATTTAAGTCTATGGAGAATTTAAAGCAGGAACGTATGCTGGAGTGCAAAGCTATTGCCCATGAAAATGCCCGAAAGAAGTATATGATAAATGAGTAGATATAGGACTGTTCTAAAGAAATGTTACATCACTGAGGAGCAAAATGAAATAGTGAATAACTTGATTGAAATGACAAATCATCTAAGTTTTTCCTCTTATGCCAGAAAAATGTTATTTAAGAGCTCGCCTATTTATCTTCAATTTGATTTTGAATCTTATCATGACTTTATATTTCAAGTTAGAAGAATTATCAATAACTTACGTCAGTTAGAAAGAATAGCAGAACAAAGTGAGGATTTGGATAATGTAAGGATATTTCACTACTGCGTTGAGCTGATGATAGAATATGAAAAGAAGACAAGTAAACAAGTGAAAGAACTTGTAAAACGACTAAATAAGAAAACGAGGTGATAGGACCATGAGAATAAAATCTGTGTTGAAACAGGTGTTTTTGACGGAAGAAGAAAATAAAAAATTAAATGATTGTATGAGGAAGGAAAATATTCGTAATTTTTCTGAGTTTGCTAGACAAAAATTAATACGAACAGATTTGAACATCCAAAAAGTCTCTTTTGAAGGTTTAGTTCCTTTAACAGAAGAGTTGGAACAAGTCGGAAAGAATATCAATTCTATAGCCCGTCTTGCAACTGTAGTTGGGAGAATAAGCTATGAAAACAAAATGGATATGTCTATTTTGATGCAAAAAATAGTTGATGTGATGGAGGAAAAAGATGTTTATTTTCAAAAGTAATATGGATAAGGATTTTGATCAGATATGTGAATACATATTGAAATTAAAGCGAGCAGAATTATTTCTTCATGGAATTAAACAACAAGATAAAACGAAGGCTCGTTTGTATCATGCGATGCTGGAATACTATGATGCTAACCATAAAAAAGAAAGACATATGAGAATTTTAAAATAAGGAAACGCTGTTAAAAATTTTGCAGCGTTTTTTATATATCTTCTTAAAATATTTGTACACACAAATGACAGTCAAATTGATTTTTGGGATTATTTTATCGAGAAGGAAAGATTTCTCATAATATGACTTTGCGAGCTCAGAGTCTGTATACACACACTCCCAAAATCATCCCAAAATTTGTATACACAAAGTGTATGTACTTTTTGGGATGATTTGAATTTTGGGGAATCCCCAAACCCCTGATGAATTATACGAGCAAAAAAATACCCGCTATGCGGGTGTGTACTGACCCCCAAAAGTTAGACAGAAAAAATCTAACTTTTGGGGTCAGTACAAAAGCGTTTTTATTGTATAAAGAATATCAAATAGTTTGAGGGTTTTACTTGTCGCTGTATTTCTTCACTATCCTTTTTGTAATACTCCTGCTTTGTTCCTGAAATATCTACAGTGAATACGTCATCCTTGAAGGTATAATTCTCTTTTCGGTTTATGATATTAGAGCCAGTCGGTTCGATTGTTGCACTGTCTTTATCAATTGTAAAGGTGTCGGCCTCTCCTTTGTTGCTATTTCCTTTGTTACCTGAAATGGTAAAGGCAACTTCATTTCTACTCTCGTTTATTCAACGGTATTCGCCATCTAAAGAATTGCTTGATTGGTTAGAACATGCAATTAATAAAATTGTAGATAGAGACACTAAAAGTAATGTGATAAATCTTTTCATTTACATACTTTTTATTTCTATATTATATTAAAGAAACATTACATAAGTAAGAAAGTAATTTTTTAGGTTGATCTCTTTCTTTCGGGAAAATCATTATGTTTCGGAAAGTCAAGATTTTGTTATTATTTATGATATACTGGTACCGTAATTATATCCTTACAGAGGTTAAGTAAGGGTTTCAGTACACGCCAATAGATGTCAAAATATTGATTTTAAGCGATTTTTGATTTTTGGAAACTCATTATATCGCACTACAAATCAATAAAAACTGTACCTTTTTTAGATAAATATATTATCTGGATATTGAAGTTAAGCCCTGCTGTCATTTCGATGGCAGGGCTTTTTAATATTTGGTACACTAACTTCTTATCTATATTTTGGTGGATTTTAAGTTGACATCTACAAAGTTTAATGTTAGAATACATTCAAAAATATATTTGAATGAGGTGTTTTATGATTCAAAATGTTGTTACTTCAATAATCCTGTATTCTGGGACAGCCGTAGACTTACTTATTATCCTAATGTTATTTTTTGCCAAAAGAAAAAGCAGAAAAGACATCATTAACATCTATTTAGGACAATTTCTAGGCTCTGTTAGTCTAATATTGCTAAGTTTGCTTTTTGCATTTGTCTTAAATTATATTCCTAGTAAAGAGATTTTAGGTTTACTCGGTTTGATTCCAATTTTCCTAGGTCTCAAAGTTTTGCTTTTAGGAGATTCTGATGGAGAAGCTATTGCCAAAGAAGGTTTGCGCAAAGATAATAAAAACCTGATATTTCTAGTCGCTATGATTACTTTTGCAAGTTGTGGTGCTGACAATATTGGTGTCTTTGTTCCATATTTTACTACCTTAAATTTAGCAAATTTGATAGTAGCTTTACTTACCTTTCTAGTCATGATTTATCTCTTGGTTTTTTCTGCCCAAAAATTGGCACAAGTCTCTTCTGTTGGAGAAATTTTGGAAAAATATAGCAGATGGTTTATTGCCGTTGTTTATTTAGGATTGGGGATATATATCCTGATTGAAAATAACAGTTTTGACATACTATGGACTATATTAGGCTAGGAGAAAATATTATGAAAAAAGATAGTATCTGCCAAGTGAATGTTATAAATCAGCAAAATATTACAACCGCAACGAACTACCTTGAAAAGGAAAAAGTCCAAAAATCACTTCGCATTTTAACAAAATTTACCGATAATAAACAGATAAATATCATCTTCTATCTTCTTGCTGTTGAAGAACTCTGTGTCTGTGATATAGCCTGTTTACTAAATCTCAGTATGGCATCTACTTCCCACCATCTTCGTAAACTAGCCAATCAAAACATCTTGGGCACTAGAAGAGAGGGGAAAATTATATATTATTTTATAAAAGATGAGGAAATCAGGGATTTTTTTAATCAACTAGGATAACAACTATTTTTACTACTTTTCCATGATTCTAGGGAGCTACTCTATGAAATTTCGGGTCTTCGGAATATATAGTGGAATTACTTTCTTAATAGTTTAAAAACAACTGGTGTTTAAATCGGATTTTCTGGTGGGATGTTAGGATAATCAATAGTATTATATAAAAGTATCAATCACATACGAGTGATACTTTGGGAAAAAAATAAAATAGTCCAATTTACTTGACCGTGTACTATGGTACATGGTTTATAATATTCAGGGGGTGAAATAAGATGATTTATCGCATTAGTGAGTTTGCAGATAAATGTGGAGTTAATAAAGAAACGATCAGATATTACGAGCGAAAAAATTTATTACAAGAACCTCACCGAACGGAAGCTGGTTATCGGATATATTCATATGATGACGTTAAGCGTGTTGGGCTTATTAAACGAATACAGGAACTTGGTTTCTCTTTAAGCGAGATTTATAAATTACTTGGTGTTGTAGATAAAGATGAAGTTCGTTGTCAAGATATGTTCGAATTTGTTTCTAAAAAACAAAAGGAAGTGCAAAAACAAATAGAGGATTTAAAACGAATTGAAACTATGTTAGACGACTTAAAACAACGATGTCCAGATGAAAAGCAATTACATTCGTGTCCAATAATAGAAACATTAACATGAGAGATTAATTAACGAAAGGAGCTTTTTTATGAATAAATTTAAGGTAAACATTTCAGGAATGACTTGTACGGGTTGTGAAAAACACGTAGAATCAGCACTTGAAAAGATAGGTGCTAAAAATATTGAGTCTAGTTATCGTCGTGGTGAAGCAGTATTTGAACTGTCCGATGATATTGAGGTTGAAAGTGCAATAAAGGCGATTGCTGACGCAAATTATCACCCGGGCGAAGCAGAAGAAATACAAGTGCAATCGGAAAAAAGGACAGATGTAAGTTTAAATGATGAAGGTAACTATGATTATGATTACATCATCATCGGTTCTGGTGGAGCTGCCTTTTCATCTGCCATTGAAGCCGTTACTTTGAACGCAAAAGTGGCTATGATTGAGCGTGGAACGGTGGGTGGAACTTGCGTTAATGTCGGATGCGTTCCTTCTAAGACCTTATTAAGAGCAGGGGAAATCAATCATCTAGCAAAAAATAATCCATTTGTGGGATTACACACTTCGGCTTCAAATGTTGATTTAGCGCCATTAGTAAAACAAAAGAATGATTTAGTAACCGAGATGCGAAATGAAAAATATGTGAATTTAATTGATGATTATGGTTTTGAATTAATAAAAGGTGAAGCAAAATTCGTAAATGAAAATACAGTTGAAGTAAATGGCAATCAAATCACAGCCAAAAGATTTTTAATAGCTACAGGTGCTTCTTCAACTGCACCTAATATTCCCGGATTAGATGAAGTAGATTATTTAACAAGCACTAGCTTATTGGAATTAAAGAAGGTTCCAAATCGTCTTACCGTAATTGGTTCAGGATATATCGGCATGGAATTAGGACAACTATTTCATAACCTCGGGTCAGAAGTCACTTTGATTCAAAGAAGCGAGCGTCTATTAAAAGAATACGATCCTGAAATTTCAGAAGCCATTACTAAGGCCTTAACAGAACAGGGAATTAATTTAGTAACAGGTGCAACCTATGAACGAGTTGAGCAAGATGGAGACATTAAAAAAGTTCATGTTGAGATAAATGGTAAAAAGCGAATTATTGAAGCAGAACAATTGCTAATTGCCACTGGAAGAAAACCAAATACAGAATCATTAAACTTACATGCAGCAGGCGTTGAAGTTGGTTCCCGTGGTGAAATTGTCATTGATGATTATCTTAAAACGACCAATTCCCGAATTTATTCAGCTGGAGATGTCACTCTCGGTCCCCAATTTGTTTATGTAGCTGCTTATGAAGGTGGACTTGCTGCTCGTAATGCAATCGGAGGACTAAATCAAAAGGTCAATTTAGAAGTGGTTCCAGGCGTTACGTTTACTTCTCCATCGATTGCAACGGTTGGTTTAACGGAGCAACAGGCAAAAGAAAAAGGATATGAAGTGAAAACATCGGTATTGCCGTTGGATGCTGTTCCAAGAGCGCTCGTTAATCGGGAAACAACAGGTGTTTTCAAATTAGTGGCAGACGCGAAAACATTGAAAGTGTTAGGGGCGCATGTAGTGGCAGAAAACGCAGGAGACGTAATTTATGCAGCAACATTAGCTGTGAAATTCGGTTTAACTGTTGGAGATCTGAGAGAAACGATGGCTCCATATCTAACAATGGCAGAAGGATTGAAGCTGGCTGTCCTAACTTTTGATAAAGATGTTTCGAAATTATCTTGCTGTGCAGGCTAAGGGAACTTTTTTACAACTCCCTATTCAAGTGAACCAGCTAATGCTTTAAGGGATTTTCTAAGTGCATTTGTGGTCACAAAAATAATTTAACACTGATGATTTCGACATCAAATCTATAATTGATACCTTAACACCGCAGAGTAATAAAGGATGAATAATATGTCAGACTTATTATCCTTACCAGACATTAAAACAATAGAACCGCCACAAGAAAATGAAACCGATATGATGTTTAAAGTTGAAGCAGTCGGACCACCTGAATGTTGTCCTGAATGTGGTTTTGACAAGTTGTACAAACACAGTTCAAGAAATCAACTAATTATGGATTTGCCCATTCGTTTAAAGCGAGTGGGCTTACAATTGAACCGTAGACGATACAAGTGTCGTGAATGCGGATCTACCTTCTGGGAACGCCTAATATCTGTAGATGAAAAGCGTAGTATGACCAAAAGGCTTTTAAAGTCCATTCAAGAGCAATCCATGTCTAAGACCTTTGTAGAAGTCGCAGAAAGCGTTGGTGTTGACGAAAAAACCATTAGGAACGTTTTTAAGGACTATGTGGCACTCAAAGAACGTGAATACCAGTTTGAAACTCCTAAGTGGCTTGGGATAGACGAGATACATATTATCCGTAGACCTCGGCTTGTATTGACTAATATTGAACGCAGGACTATTTATGACATCAAGCCTAACCGTAACAAGGAAACAGTCATCCAACGTCTTTCAGAAATCAGTGACAGGACTTACATTGAGTACGTCACAATGGATATGTGGAAGCCCTACAAAGACGCAGTGAACACTATCCTTCCACACGCTAAAGTTGTCGTAGATAAGTTTCATGTAGTTAGAATGGCTAATCAAGCCTTAGATAACGTCAGAAAGTCTTTGAAAGCCCATATGAGCCAAAAAGAAAGACGTACCTTATGCGTGAAAGGTTTATACTTCTAAAGCGTAAACACGATCTAAATGAACGTGAATCATTCCTCTTAGATACTTGGTTAGGTAATCTTCCTGCTTTAAAAGAAGCCTATGAACTCAAAGAAGAGTTTTACTGGATATGGGATACTCCTGATCCAGATGAAGGTCATTTTCGTTATAGTCAATGGAGACACCGTTGTATATCCAGCAACTCTAAAGACGCATATAAAGACCTCGTGAGAGCCGTAGACAACTGGCATGTTGAAATATTCAACTACTTTGATAAAAGGCTCACTAATGCTTATACGGAGTCAATTAACAGCATTATTAGGCAGGTAGAGCGAATGGGTAGAGGTTACTCGTTTGATGCCTTACGAGCCAAAATCCTTTTCAATGAGAAGCTCCATAAAAAGCGTAAGCCACGATTTAATTCAAGTGCTTTCAATAAAGCTATGTTATACGATACTTTCAATTGGTATGAAGTGAATGATCACGACATTACAGACAACTTAGGTGTCGATTTTTCCACACTTATTAAGAATTTGGAGAAGGGTGATTTATAAGCCCTTTTCCACCATAAAATCCGAATACCCGAAATTTTTTGATGAAAATTACTCACAAGAAATAATATATAGAACTGTTTAAATATCTTCAGGATAGAAAAAGAAATTGTCCAGGCACGAAGAAACTGTATATTTGTTGCTAAACTGTACATCATCTTTATGATACGGTATTTCGTATTTCTCAACTACATAAGCTCCGAAAACTAAAATGTGATAACCCTTTGATAACCTCTCGATTTTCAAAAGGATTATATATGTAAATATTGAGGATTTATCTCTTAAAATTACTTGATTTTAGTGATAATTTACCATAAATATCATAATGTAGAAAAAACCAGGTCTTAAGAAAGCTCGTAAAGCATCACAATTTAGTAAACGTTAATTCGAAAGAATTACTATACTTACAAAGAGCACCTTTCGGGGTGTTCTTTTTTGTACTTTCTTACTAAATTGGTGCAACTGACACAGTTGTTGCGACTTTAGTCACTTACAAATGTGACTGCAACCTGACGAGGTCAGTTGCCTCAAAACGTTAATCAATACGATTATATCAATGTTTCAAAGAGTCTGGGACAAAAGTCTAACCTTAAATATAAAAAGCGAACAAAACGAGTTATCTGACACTCAGAATTCTGTCTTGTTCGCTTTTTTTGTCTAATCTATCGATTTTTAAAATTTATAATAAAGAATTCCTAAAATAAAAATCTTTTTGTCCCAAACTCTTTTTTGTCGATTTTTAAGCTCGTATAGCTTTGTGATAACCTTCTGATAACCTCTGAAAGTTTAGTTCCTTTAACAGAAGAGTTGGAACAAGTCGGAAAGAATATCAATTCTATAGCCCGTCTTGCAACTGTAGTTGGGAGAATAAGCTATGAAAATAAAATGGATATGTCTATTATGATGCAAAAAATAGTTGACGTGATGGAGGAAAAAGATGTTTATTTTCAAAAGTAATATGGATAAGGATTTCGATCAGATATGCGAATACATACTGAAATTAAAGCGAGCAGAATTATTTCTTCATGGAATTAAACAACAAGATAAAACGAAGGCTCGTTTGTATCATGCGATGCTGGAATACTACGATGCTAACCATAAAAAAGAAAGACATATGAGAATTTTAAAATAAAGAAACGCTGTTAAAAATTTTGCAGCGTTTTTTATATATCTTCTTAAAATATTTGTACACACAAATGACAGTCAAATTGATTTTTTGGATTATTTTGTCGAGAAGGAAAAATTTTTCATAATATGACTTTGCGAGCTCAGAGTCTGTATACACACACTCCTAAAATCATTCCCAAAATTTGTATACACATAGTGTATGTACTTTTTGGGTGATTTAATTTTTGGGGGAATCCCCAACCCCCTTTAGAAATAGTTAGATATAAGATTAAAAAATGGTATAATCTTAAAAGATAAACGTTTTTAAGGAGTAGACTTTGAAAGAGAATTTAATCAAATCAAAAAAGCGTGTTCAAAAGCATGGAGAGGTTTTTATACCATTCTGGATGGTACAGAAAATATTAGATACTCCAGGTATTAAAGAGACTTGTGAAGATATTTCTGCAACATTTTTAGAACCTTCTGCAGGAGATGGGAAATTTTTGCAAGCTATTTTAGAAAGAAAATTATCTGCTGTTATCATGTAATATGCAATATGATGAAAGAAGTTGGAAGACAAAATCATTGATTGCATTATCATCTATATATGGGATAGAATTTCTCGAAGATAATTTAGAAGTAGCACGTTCACGTATGTTTCTTTATTATTTAGATTGGTACGAACAAATTTTTAGTACTAAGCTAACTAGTAGAAGTGACATCTATAAATCTGCATATTATCTTATTCATAAAAATATAGTTAGAGGAAATACCTTAACTCAACGTCATCCTGTTACAGATGAACCTATTTGGTTTAATGAATGGCAACTTTTCAAAGGCCATTCTAGTTTGGTAAGACTGGGCAAAAAGTCTTTAAAATTAGAAAACGCATAGTATCAAGTGTTAAATCCTTGATATTATGCGTTTTATTGTTAGAAAATTTGCTTTATTTTCTCCTTAAGTTGAGTTTTTGCCCAGCCTCTATCAGAGCTTTTAGGTAAAAAGTTGAGGATAATACAGTTGTAGAAGGACGAACCCACTGAAAAAATAAGGAGCTTACTTTTAATGAAAGGAAAATCGAGGAATCTTTCATCAATTTGAGCGAATTCCTCGGTTATTTTGTATTTATTAAGGTCATAATTCGTTTTATATTGACCACGAAGATGGTTGTGGCTGCCTGTAACTCCATGCTGAAAAGACCCGATGCTCTCGCGACATCAAAGCCATGTCTCTGTTTTAGTTCGGCATTCTTCGCTTCGATTTTATAGCGATGTCTGGCCATTTCTTTAAAATAAGGTGTTTCCTGAAATTTCTTCTGGAAAAGATGGTCGTTACTCTTAATAGCCAATGAATAAGTTTTAAACTTTGCTCCCTCCTGATAACACCCTTCCTTGGAAAGACAATTCTTGCACTTTTCAATGTCAAAGTAATGAGTGACAACTTGATTCTTATTTTGATATTTTTTCCCTGTCCTTGCTTTGCGAACAGCCAAGTGTCCTTCTGGACAGACAAATAGCCCTGCGTCTTTATTAAATTCAAACGCATCCTCTTCTTTACGGTAACTTTTTGAAAAACAGAAGGGTTCAGTTTTGACACCAAATGAATCTTTTCTTTGCGAGTTAGTTGAATGTTGTTCTTTCCCGAATAAGCTGCATGACCAATAATAGTCTCGATGTCCAGACTATTTTCCTTTGTTTTGGCATATAACTCAGGTAAATATTTCCCATCGCTTTGTTCACCAGAAGTGACCACGCAAGCAGTAATAATCCGTTCATCCGTCATAGCGATATGACTTTTATATCCATAGAAAGAGGTGTCGGCTGTCTTATGTCCGAGCCTAGCCTCCTCCTTAACAGAAGCTTCCAAATGTTCTAAGTCGTCCTCGACAGCCTCTTTTAGGTAATTGAACTTTTGAGAAACAGCCGGTAGGGCTAAGAGTTCCTCGTGTTTTTCAACCACAGCCATTAACTCCTCTGTATAGGTCAACTCTGCTTCGAGGTTATCTTCTTGAGGTTTCTTTGGAAATTCTATTTTGATATCTTCTGAATGTTGATAAATTGTTTTACGTAAAGCTTTTGAACGCTCTCTAAGGATTTCTTGGGGTTTCTTATGATTATAATGAGATTTGGTGTGAGTGGCATCCACAATGAGGATTTTACTCTTAATCAAGTTATGTTCGAGTGCAATTTGAACAGACTTCTGAATCAATACATCAAGCAGTTTGTCATCTTTAATTCTTAGCTTTCTAAATTTCGTCAGAGAGGATGGCTCGATAACAGAATCTTCAGGAGCTAGACCAAGAAAAAATTTAAAGGCCATATCTGACAAGGAACGTCCTACCACATCTACATCTGATAACTAATAAATATCTTTTAACAAGAGATATTTGAACATCATAATCGGTGAATAAGCTTTACGCCCAAAATCGGGACGATAATTCTTTTCTAGTTCATCATAAATAAAGCTAAAATCACAGAGTTCAATTAGCTGACGTAAAAAGTGGGTTTTAGGAACCACGATATCATACAAACTAGAATAAGGACTGACATCCATAGTTAACTGATTATCAAGCATTATTTCACCTCATCTCTAGTATAACAAAAAAGCCATCAATTTGATGACTTTTTCAGTGGGCTCATGAAACGCTATGAGTTTTTTTGTTGTACTATATTTTACAATTTATCATTATAAAATAAATGCTGAACTTTTTGAAAGCTTCTAATTTGGAAAAATTAGAATTGCTGAAAAGTAAGAGTACATTAATGATATTTTATGAATATATGTACACACACTAATTAGTTATAAATATGAGAAACGAAAATTATATTAGTGTTGTTGAACTCGGCTAAAGGAAAATGGGAGAAAAAGTTATCAATTGAACGATACTTCAGTACCAATAAAATTGAGTACTAAAGTATACAAAAATTACTAATGGATTGAGACTTTTGTATTTGATTATACTGTAGAGAATATTAGTCAAATAAAATTGTTTTGTTTTCACTAATGCATTTCTTATTATTATCCCAGTAGTTAATACTTTCAAAGCTTCCTTTTCTTAAATAAAGCGGTATCCTTTTTCTTATATCATCTTGCATTGGTATTTTATCAATATCTTTTAGATTCCACCATTTTGGCTCACCTTCATCAGATGTGCTTAGTTCACCAGTAAACTGAGTACATAAAAAGTCATAGAAGACAAATCTCTCATTACCAATTGAATTAGTAAAGCCTGAAATTCCCTTTAATTCAAGATTTAATGCAGTGAGTCCAGTTTCTTCCTTAAGCTCCCGTAGTGCAGCTTCAAAAAAACTTTCAGGGAATTCAACTTTTCCCCCCGGTGGAATCCAGCCAGGAAAATTATCGTGCTGTCTATTAAGTAATAAAATTTCTTGATTTTTCAAAACGCAAATATTAACCCAGTTTTTGATTTTTTCAGTCATATTATCAACCTCCAATAAGTATTTTTTCATATATTAGACTATATGTCAAGAACTATATGCTATTTATGATTGTGACAAATGTGTCTCAGCTAAAGATTGATGATTTTTATGAAATAGCTGATAAACTCTCAGATATGACGATAAAATAATTTTTATAAGACTAGTTACCCTTATTATACTGTGGCAAAAAATAGAATTTCATTGATTTTCTGTATATATTTTCTAGTGATTCAAATGGGACATATGTGGGTCTTGTTTTACCTTTAAGAAAAGTTAATAATAAAATCAAGATATCTGAAGGATTTTAAGAAATGGATGGTATAGGTTATGTAATTTATATCAGAATTAGTAATATTCCTGAAAAAGCCTATGAATATGTTGTAAATGGGTACTCTGCTATTGGATGGATTATAGATCAGTATCAAGTTAAAACTGATAAAAAATCTGGAATCACTGATGATCCAAATGATTATAGTGATGATGAAAAGTATATCTTCAATTTGCTATTGAGAATTATTAATATATCTATCCAAACGATTGATTTAATAAATAGTTTACCTAAATTCGAAGTTTTAATAAGGAGATGAATACGTTGTCTAAAGTGTATTTGTCTTCTTTTATTTAAATTTAATTTTCAATAAACTGATTAATTTATCTTATGATATAATAAAAACAAGTACATTACATTAATTATCATAGTAAAGGAGTTGTTAAATGGAAAATTATAATGAGTTACTAACACTTAGGAATAAAATAGAAAATACACTGAATTATCAACTGTCACTAAGTAATTTAGAATTATATCATAGCAATCTATTTGCTGTTGTTCTGGAGAAGTCTGAATTTATTAATCATAAGTTTTTTAGTAATGTTATTGATATTAATAAAAAATATACAGATTTAAAGGTTTACAGAGAAAAAAATTCGATTGATTTAACTATCGAGGTTATTGATGAGGATAGAAGGACTCATGTTATTTTTATAGAAAATAAGGTTAAGTCTTTACCAGACAAAAGTCAATTAATTCGTTATTCTGAAAAAGATTCTAATGCTAAAGGGATACTTCTTAGTTTAGTTAAACCTGAATTTGAACTACCTGATAGTTGGTTTAGAAGAAGTTATGGTGAGCTAATTGAATATTATAGTGATTTACTTGATAAAGTAGATGAGACTTTTAGATTATTCTTAACAGATTATGTTGAATATATGAAGAATGTGAAAGAGTTTATTGAAAAGATAAGTTATGGCGAATCATACTTTTTAGAAGAGTGTAATAATAAAGTACTTGAAGGTATGAGATTAAGGTCTGTTGTCGAGAAGATTCATTATGCGAATTTAGAGAATAAGATTTCTGATTTAGAATATAAAACATACTCTGGTAGGATAAGAGGAGCTCATCATTTTGGGATTTATCTTCCTATCGAAGGTACTACGTCATCATTTGATATTCAGATACAAGGAAAACAGTATAGACATAAGGTTAATTTTTCTCTTGAAGATAAAGCAAAATTAGGTGATTTAGAAAGAATATGTGATAGTATAAAAGAGAAAACTTGTTTGTATAATTTCAATCTAGAGGATAATCCAATTTTAGAAAAATCATCTTCAAGAAAAAAATGGAAAACATATGGTAAAAAAGATTATTATGATTATGCTCATATAAAAAAACATGTATCTAGTAAAGAATTGATTAATTATATAAGAACGGATATTAAGAAAATTGAAGCGGATCTGAAAATTGTTAAAGATATTATTTTAGAAAATATTAAATCAACAACTAAATAAAAAAAATTAAATGCTGATGAAGCAGTATTGATAAGTATCAATCTTCTAAAGGATTTATATATTAAGGTTGAAAAGTGTGCTCGCCCTCATCATAATGAAACACCTAGCCTATTATCTTAAGAAAAACAGATTCAGTAAGGAATGCAGAATAATCATTATTATTTAACCAAAAATTAGGAGAAAATAAATGAAATATGACTTTAATTACTGGCAATTCTCGCCGGAAAATCAATATTTGGATCGGAAATCCGCACGAAAGAAGCCACAAGAACTACTTAAGCACTTGATTGCCTTTGCTAATGCTGACGGAGGTCAGTTGATTATCGGGATTGAAGATGAAAAGCAGCATAATATTATCACTGGTTTTAAGGATGGGAAAGCCTATCCGATTGATGATTTCAAAAAGATAGACCGAGAGATGCGGGATACACCGTTGGATTTATCTTTTGAGGAAATACCTGTGATCAATCATAAGGGAGAAGACGACCTGATTTTGCTTATCTCAGTTGAATTATCATCGAATCGAGTGATTGCCGCTCCAAATGATGAAGTTTATCTACGACAGGGAGACGAATCAGTCAAGTTGAGTTATGAGCAACGTATACAACTTAGTTATGATAAGGGACAGCGTTTCTTTGAAGATGAAATCATTGAAGATGCCACATTAGATGATATTGATGAACTATTGGTTCAGGATTTTAAGGACCATTTTGATATTTCAGAACGTTCAACTGAGGAGATATTAAAGGCAAGAAGGTTTCTTATCAATGGTAAATTAACAAAGGCGGCTATTCTTATCTTTGGTAAGTATCCTTCAGCATTTTTCCCTCAAGCACGTGTTCGTTTTCAACGATTTGATGGGGTAGATGTAGGTACAGGAAGTGAATTTAATGTTATTAAGGAAGTAACATTTGATGATGCATTGCCTAAATTAATTGTTAAAGTTAGAGATTTTATTCGAACCCAGCTACGAGAGTTTCAGTATCTAGATAGTGATGGTAGATTTCAGATACTTCCAGAATATCCTGAATTTGCCTGGTTTGAAGGAATTGTAAATGCAGTAACCCACAGGAATTATTCAGTATACGGAGATCATATCAGGGTATTGATGTTTGATAATCGTTTAGAGATTCATAGCCCAGGAAAACTACCGAATATTGTAACTGTTGAGAATATAAGACATGAACGTTTTTCTAGAAATCCGCGTATAGCTCGTACCTTAACTGAATTTGGATGGGTCCGAGAAATGAATGAGGGAGTAAAACGAATCTATTCTGAAATGGAATCTGCTTTTCTCCATGAACCGTGTTACTCTGAACCAGGTAACAAAGTAGTTTTAACATTAGAAAACAGTATTACAAGTAGAACATTGAGAACGCGTGATTCTTTGGAAAGTAAACTTAGAGATTATAGTGATTTAAGTGTTGATGAAAAACTATTGATACAGTATATGTACAATACAGCAGAACCTATGACAACTAAAAAAGTAGCAGAGTTCTTAGGTAGGAGTGTTTCTTACTCGTCCAAATTATTGAAAACGTTGAGAGCAAAAGGCATTTTAACATGGTATGGGACAAGTACGAAAGATCGCAGTCAATACTATAAATTAGAAATGAAATAAAAACGAAGAAAAACGAAGAAAAACGAAGAAAACATAGTTACTAATTAGTGAATTTAGAAAGTAATCTTACTTTTAAATTCATGAAATTCATTCGCTTTATAGTTTTGCAATTTATTTGTTTGTATGGGAATGTGATTTGTATTATACATCATTTCACCTTTAATTAATGAAACGAAGAAAAACGAAGAAAAACGAAGAAAAATAAATCGTTATTTCTCAACTACATGAGCTCCGAAAACTAAAAAAGTGATAACCCTTTGATAACCTCTCGATTTTTAAAAGGGTTATATATGTAAAAATTGAGGATTTATCTCTTAAAATTACTTGATCTTAGTGATAATTTACCATAAATATCATGATGTAGAAAAAACCAGGTCTTAAGAAAGCTCGTAAAGCTTCACAATTCTCAAAACGTTAATCAATACGATTATATCAACGTTTCAAAGCACCCATAGGGTGCTTTTTTCGTGTTTTTTTAAAAAGTTTACCTCAAAGTTCACCTTATTTTCACCTTATTGTTTTAGAGACTTTAAAGCAAATTCACCTACTGTCATAGGAACTACATTAGAGGTATTTACATAAATCTGTGTTGTTCCTGTGTCACTGTGTGTTAGAGCCTCAGAAATAGCTTCTAAGCTCATTCCTGCTTCTTTAGCAAGCGTTGCTCCTGTATGTCGCAGTTTATGAGGTGTAGCATGTTCCAGCTCTTTATGTCGCTTTCTGATGCTTTTCATTTTATTGTTTAGATAGTCAGCATGTAAAGGTTTGTTGATGTTTCCTCTTGTGTCGACATATGTAAAAACAAATTGTTCTGGATTACTGATGATGCCAAACTTTGCCAGTTCATATTTTTGTTGCTCTTTCCAAGAGGTAAGAAACTGAAGTAAGTCATTAGAAATAGAGAAAATAGTTTTCTTGTTTCCTTTAGTAAGTTTTACTTGTCCATATCTATCTAAAGCTTGAATTAGCTGAATCTGTGATTTTGAAAAATCGATATGTTTCCATTGAAGAGCATATGTTTCGGATTTTCTATCGTCTAAGAAAAAAGTGAGATAAAATAGGACATAATCTTTAAGGGTTATTTTATCATTATCTAAATCTTCTTGAAATGCTGAGAACCATTCTTGGAGTTGTTCATGAGTTAGATATAAATCTTCCTCTCTCTTTGACTCTGCAAGTTGAATCTTTTTAGTGGCCTTTATTCTTCTTAATATTTTTGCAACTTTATTAGCTTCTATATACTAAAGTTCTTCTGCCCAGTCAAAGATAGAATGAACTGCACCCCAAAAGATAGATTTTTTCTGTCTAACTTTTTGGGGCCAGTTCAATAATCATTCTGTTTTATATATACTAAGACATACATATAAATTTATGTAAGTTCTTTGATTTATATATAGAAAAAGAGAAGACCGGCTGGCCTTCTCTTTGGGGGAACTAGAATCATTGAAAAGAATTAAGTAAAGATTTTAATTAGTCTTTGAAATTCTTTTGGAAGATGAGTAGAGACAATATTGAAGTAATAGCAGCCAAGAATAAGAAGGCATCTGCTTCTTGCTCTCCAGTTTCTGGGAGTTGTTTTTCCTTGTCTTGTTTAACTGTAGTAGCAACAGGTGCTTTTTCATCTTTTCTTGGTGAATCTTCTGTTACAACTGCAGGAGCTGGTTTTTCAGTTTCTCTAGGTAGAACATACTCAGGGAGAGTCACAACTGGTGGTGTCTCTGTTCCTACAGAACTTTGTTTAGTCCCGACTTCAATCACTCTGTCTTTTGCTGGAGTTGATTCAGTTTGGACAACCTTACGATTGCCACCATCTACTTCGACGTACTCAACTAGCAGGCCGTCTTTACCTTCTGCTAGAACTTGTTCTTTACCTTTATCTAAGTTTGGATTTTCGCGACGGATAGTCTTGAATGGTATCACCTTCTTGACAATATCCAAACTTGGGAGTTGGAAGACAAGCTCTTTAACCCCTTCTTCAGGACTTGAAGAAGTAATTGGTTTTTCAGGTTGTTTCGGTTCAACTGGTTTTTCTGGTTGGCTAGGTTGCAATTGCTTGATTTGTTCAAGAGCCTTATTGAGAGCTTTGTTGACGTCTTCTTGAGTCTTCGCTTCTTGGATAGCTGCGATTGCTTTATCAGTAATTTCGACTAATTTCTTCTTAGCCTCGTTGTTAGCACCGAGTTCAGTCACTTTTTTCTCAATAGCTTCAGTCAAGCTAGCCATAGCCTTATCATAATTGATTTCAGGCTGTTCCGGTTGTTTTGGTTCAACCGGTTTTTCTGGTTGGCTAGGTTGCAATTGCTTGATTTGTTCAAGAGCCTTATTGAGGGCTTTGTTGACGTCTTCTTGAGTCTTCGCTTCTTGGATAGCTGCGATTGCTTTATCAGTAATTTCGACTAATTTCTTCTTAGCCTCGTTGTTAGTACCAAGTTCAGCCACTTTTTTCTCAATAGCTTCAGTTAAGCTAGCCATAGCCTTATCATAATTGATTTCAGGCTGTTCAGGTTGTTTCGGTTCAACTGGTTGTTCTGGGCCTGTTTCGTCTCCAGGTTTTTGGTAATTTTCATCTTTGCTAAGAATATCTTGCAAAGCAGTGACTGTTGACATCACATCTTGTACATTTACCGTATCAGAACTTAATTGTGCAGAAAGTTTATCAAGATTAGACTTAAATGCTTGGCGTGCAGTTGCAGTATCTTTCAATCCAGCAGGATTAAAGTTAGACAAATCTTCTTTCCATTTAGAGATAGATTGAAGGATTTCTGCTTTGCTGTATAGCTCACTTCCTTCGCCTTTGGTAATGAATTGATCCACTTGCATACCAATATTTTTGGTTAAATCATTCTTGTCAGGGTCTAGTTGGAGAGTTACTGCGTGCAAGTTTTCATCAAGTCCTTTTAGGTTGACTAGAGTTTGGTCACCTTGGCGTTGGGCAGCGTGACCGCTAAAGTATTTCTTGCCATCAATAGTGGATGCATTGCCCATACCATCTTGATAGGTGACTTCTTTACCGTCAAGGAATACTTTATAGACACCATGACTTGGGTCAACAAATCCTTTGATTTCTAAGCCTGTACCATAGAAATAAGCAGTCACAGTTGTCTTTTTCTTCTGATCCTCTGTCAGATGTCCAAATGATACCCATGATTCAGTGTTTTGGTATTTGCCAGAAGAGTTGGTTTCGTGTCTCCAGCCAGGACTGTAATCTAATTGGCTAGCTTGGTCGTCGTAATTTGTCTGATTCGTCTTCAATAAATCAGCTTTCATTACTCGAATAGTTGCGTCGGTAGCAAAACCGAGTAGAGCACCATCAGACACAGAAGTGAGTTTTGCTTTGAAGTCAAAGATTGAGTCAGCTTGTTCGGTGAAGTCGATAGTTGGAATGGTAACAGTTTTTTCTGTTTCACCATCTGCAAAGGTCACATCTTGAGTTGTATCTTGGTAAACCTTACCGTGAACACCTGTTCCAGGTTCCGTAATGAAGCGAACGGTAGCAGCTCCCTTGCTTCCACCAACACGCTTAATTGTAACAGTAACAGGTTTTCCTTTTTCGACATCGTAAGAAGTTGCTTCAAGTTCAAACATACCCTTGCTGTTATTGTTTAGAGTGTAGATTCCTTCTGTAGCAATTGGTTCACCTGTTTTGTTAACGAGAGTAATAGTGTGTTCTCCAGGTGCTAAATCACCAGTTTCGTAAACTTTTTGGCTACGTTTACGGCTACTGTTCTTGGTTTGTACATCTGCGACCTTTTGACCATCCACGTATACAGACATTTCACCATGGTTTGGATCTACTGTTGATACGACGTAAGCCTTGGTTCCTGTGAAACGGTAGGTGACTTTGGCATCTTTCTTGTTGGTCCACATAGAAGTACCGCGAATACCTTCTGACTCGTTGTACCAAGTTGTACCTTCCTTGTCAGCCGTTGTATTTGAGTGGTATTCTAGTCCAAGAGGATATCCATCATTCTTTTCGATAGTGCTTGGAGTTTTATAGACTGAGAAGTTGGTTAGGATTGGTGTAGCTTGTGAGCCAGTAATCGTAACTCGGATTTTTTGTGCTTCTACAGGTTGACCTTGGATCAAACGACGATAGCCTACGGTTGAACCTTCACCATATGGGACCCAGCGTCCGTTGATTTCGACTTCAATCTTGAATCCAGAAATACGTTGTCCTTTGGCAATATCTTCCTTGAGTTCTACGACGTCAAAACGTCTCTTTTGTCCCAAATCGACTGTGAAGCTACCCGTTGTGGCATCATTTGAGAGTGCCCAGCTAGTATCATCTTTACCGTCTGTAAGGTGGCTGGTCTTGTAGAGATGATTCTGACGAGTAGAACTTGCCGTAACAGTTGCTCCTTTGGCAAAATCAGTGGCATACATTTGATCTAGAGTCGCTTTGAACTCTTTCAAGCGAGCCACGTCAGCATCTGCGAATTTACCTTCTTTGTTTGGTGGAATGTTGAGAAGAAGTGGCGTTCCACGACCAACAGACTTAAAGTAGATATCCATCAATTCTTTGAGGGATTTTGGCTGCTGGTTATCGTGGTAGAACCAGCCGGAGCGGATGGAAACATCTGCTTCTCCTACAGAGTACATATCTCCGTCAGGGTCACCGTGGTTAAGGTATTCGTTCTTAACATTTTCGGTGATGTTTGCTTTCTTGACCTTGTGCCATACAGGGTCACCAGCGATACCACGCTCATTTCCAATCCAACGGATACTTGTTGGTTCGGCAGAGAAGATAGCGATATCTCCTTCAGCTTCCTTGATGTATTTGAACCACTCATCAAAAGTATAGGTTACTTTTTGGGCACCACTACCGCGTGCTCCATCCATCCAGACTTCGATAAATTTACCCTTATTACCGTATTTTGGATTACCAAGGATTTCTTTTAGTTGATTGAGGTAGTATTCGTTGTATTCTTTTTGAGTAGCTACCTTATATTTAGGGCTATTAACATCCCATGGTGATAGGTAAACACCCATGTTCATATCGTATTTAGTAGCAGATTTAGAGATTTCTTCTAGAAGGTCACCTTTTCCATCCTTCCATGGGCTTGCAGCTACGGTATGATTTGTATATTTAGATGGGTAAATAACGAAACCATCGTGGTGTTTGACAACCATAATAGTTCGTTTAAAGCCAGTTTCCTTTAGAGTACGGATCCATTGATCTGTATCTAAGTTAGTTGGATTGAAGTTTTTAGGGTCTTCATTTCCATGTCCCCACTCAGAATTAGTATAAGTATTCATACCATAGTGGATGAAGGCAGCTAATTCTTCCTTGTGATAATCAAGTTGAGCCTTGCTTGGAAGGGGGCCATGGTTTCCGATCTCTGTTTCCTTATCTTCTGGATGAGCAGCAGGTAAAACATTTGAAGTCGGACTAGAGATATCAGATATTTTTTCGTATTCAAAGACAATATCATTCACACCCTTGTGCTGGATGCTGGCTTCTAAGCGTGGAGTGAGCGCACGGTAGCCTGCGATTTCTTTTGCTTCAAAAGTGTTTACAAAAGAAACATCGTATTCTTTTTCGTCATTATTATCAGTAGCAACATTTGCTAATTCTTGCTCTGAGCCTTTCAAACGATAATGAATGGCAAATGAACCTTTATTCACTTTATAAACCACCTTGATGATTCGTGTTCCTGGAGCTGTTTTGCTGACAACGTTGTAGGTCCACTCATCTTTGAGTTGCTTGTTGATTTCGACGCCATCAATAGAGACAATCTGGTATTTCTCTTGATTTTTTGTATAGAAGTCGGTCTTAGCGATTTCTTTTTTGAAGTCATAGTCAAAAGCTGTTCCGACTTCAGTCTTTTCAACGAAAGTATCATCAGTCTTGATTGGATTACCAGTTTCATCTACGTGTTGAACCACTACACGTCCGTAATCGATCCCTTTAATGAGTGTCGCAACACCGTTTTCATCGAAAGAATATTGATTTTCACCAATAACAGCAGTTTTATTTCTGAACATTTCTCCTTCAGGAGTAAAGTAATATCGTTTTCCGTTATCACCTTGGTACCAACCTTTGACACCATATTTTGCGATAATATCTTTTACCCATTTGACTTGCTCAGGTGAGAGGACGATCCCACCACCGAAACGGTCTTTGTCAGGGATGCCGTTTTCAATTGTGCCGTGTTGGTGAACACCGACTACTTTACCATCACCGTTGATAATACCAGCACCTGAAAGGCCTGAAACAGAAGTCATATGATAGGTGATGCCTTTTGAGCCTTTATCATCATAATTATCAACAGATTTCACGACACCATCAGCCTTGTAAAGTTGACCAGCTACAATTGGTTTTTTGAGCTCAGGTGAGCTTGAATCAGTTGGATATCCAATCGTGCTAACAGGATCTCCTGGTTGATAGGTTTTGTTTTCTGCCAAGGGAACAAAGGTAGCAGCTTTATTTGGACTAGCGATTTGAAGAGGAACAGGTGCTACAACAGCAGCCAGGTCATTTTGATATCCTTTTCCAAATTCTTTCTTGTTCCAAAAATGAATATCTTCTTCTTTGAAAAGAGTAGTATTACCCGTTACAGGTTGAGAATTGCGAACAGCAGAATTGGAACCGAGGTTATAGTAAAACTTAGCAGAATCTCCACCTCGAATATGTCCTTCTTTTGTATCACGGTCTGATTCTAAAAAGTTGTGAGCGACAGTCAAGATGACATTTGGTGCTACAAAAATACCAGAACCAGACACGATATAGCGTTGGGAACCACCATTGTAAATAGTGTAAATCATACTAGCAGCAGTAGCAGGTTGTCCTTCATAAGGGACGTGCTTCAAATCTAGACCACCGTTGATGATCGCACGATTACTATTTTCAGCTTCTTTTGGAAGTTCTTCCTTATTTTTTAGAATGCTTTCTGTCTCAACTTTAGGGCTATCCTTCTTGTCTACGATTGCTGAAGTATCTATGTTTTTCACGGGCGTGTCAGGATAAGCTTGATCGTGGATTTCTTCAGGAAGTAAGTCAGTAGTTTTAGTATCTGCTACAGATTTTTCTTCTACTGGTTTAACAGTTTTCTCTGCTTGCTCTGATTCTTGAGGTGTAGAGATTACAGGACTTTCATTTTTGGTTTCTGGTTTGGTTTTTTCAGCCTCGGCCAATTTTTCTACGTTTGGTTGAGAACTTGTAGTTTCAATTTTTGCTTCGTCAGCTAGTGCTGTTCCAGATGCAAAAAAAGCGAGACCAACCATAACCGAAGCAACACCAACGGTTAATTTTCTGATGCTAAAAGTTTGCCCTTTTTCAAAAAGGTATCGATTCATAATGTACTCCTAGTTTGAATAAAGACAGTCAGCTACTGTCTGAGCCCAAGTATGACTTGGAAACGATTTTCTTTAATGATAGTTAATTTATGCAATAGCTTGAGATTAATTACCCCTCCTGTTTAAGCGCTTTCATTTTAAGATAAAAAAATTTAAATTGTCATCTTAATCTTTAAAATGATCCAAAAACCTTAATATAACAAATATACTAAATTATTCCAAGAAATGCAATAGAGAAATGCAAGAAAATCCATCTAATTTAAAGAATTTCGTTTACTTTTTAAAGAAAATCCATCCTTCTGTTTTTGGGAGTATAGAAGGATGGATTTGAATGAAGTTCAGAGTAGATTACGTATGGCCTCTTCAATTTGTTTTGGGTCTGTTTTTGAAGAAAAGCGTACAAAGACCTGCCCATCTCGACCAATGAGAAACTTAGCGAAATTCCATTCGATTCGTTTTCCTAGGGGGCCAGATTTCTGGTCTTTCAACCAAACATAGAGGGAATCTGCTTCTTTGCCGTTGACCTTAATCTTGGCAAAGCGTGGGAAAGTGGTTTGATAGTTTAGGCTACAGAAACTATTGATTTCCTCTGCGCTGCCTGGTGCTTGTCCCATAAACTGATTGCAAGGGAAGTCTAAAATCTCAAAACCTTGTTCTTGATAGCGATCATAGAGTTCTTGAAGTCCTTGGTACTGGGGCGTTAAACCACATCCGGTAGCAGTGTTGACAACCAAGAGAATCTTACCACGATAGGCATTTAGTGAGGTTTCTTGATTGTCTTGGTTCAAGACTGAAAAATCGTATAGTGAAGTCATTGCTTGCTTTTCTCCTTCTGTTTGGTATTTTTAGGAGGTTTCTCCTCCTGTAGGGATAGAAATCCGTAGGTCAGAGTTCCAAAAATGCTACCGATAATCAGGCCATACATTAGGAAAGGACCACTTTTATCGAATTGCATGAGCAACTTCCCAAAATCTGAAAAGGACATCTGCTGAACGAAGACTTTATGAAAGATGAGTAAGGTAAAGAAGCCGATCTGAATACCGATAAACACAATCCAGCTTCGGAATTTGATTTGGGCTTTGCTGTAGGTCTTGAGGATGATTTCTGATTTGTCATCCTTTTCAAGATGAAGCTCTTGGACGGCTCTTTGGGTTTTTAAAGTAATGAAAAAAATGAGTCCAGAGTAAACATAGGGCATAGCATAGCGAACCACTTCTATGAAGCGTCCAAATAACAGATAAAACAAGAAGAGAAAGAAGGAAGAATAAACGATTTGAACCATAGAACGGGCACAAGCCTTGTAGATAATCTCTTGTCGGCATTCATCAAAAGGGCCCTGAATGTGAAAGAGATTTCGAAGTAGGCGAGTGGTTAAGTCTTCTTTTTTCATGCTAGTAACCTCCTAAATGAGTGGTTTTTGATTGACTTCTTTAACGAGTTGATAGAGATAATAAAGATAAGTGATAGAAGAAAGGCTAGCGATAGTGAGCAGTAAATAATACTTCCAATTGCTTGAGATGAGCATCAGTTGTAGTAAGGATAGCATCATAAAGCACAGTGCTAAGTTGAGTATGCGCATTTTTTGGGAGTCGATCTTTAGATAAGTCAATCCTTTGTTGAGTGCTGGGATAAAGACTGGAAGGAAGACTATATCGTAGATTGGCAAGTTCCCTGAAACGATGATGAAGATGAGCAGTGAAGCAAACAAAAGATGATAGGTAAGTAAAGTTACTAGTGATTTCATAGGGCACCTCCTAATCATTATCCTGCTCTTTCTTAGTTTTTGCAATGCGACGGGAGATGAGGAACTGTATGCTTGCCCCGAAGAAAATAGAACCGAGAATGCTTGATACACCATTTCTTATAGTGAGAAGAGACTGAAAATAGTCCTGACCTTCACCTATGAGTATATCGAGAAGAGGAGTTATAAAAAATATCCATAGACCAAAGAACAAACCTGCTTTCAGACCTGGGTAGCGAAGTTGCTTGCTTTCTTTCTCATTCAGCATATCTGGTTCAATAGTTGTAATCCCTGTTTTTTTCATTTGGTAGGTGACATAGCCAGCAGAGATAAGGGCAATCACTAAAATCAGAGGAGGATAGACTAGAGCCACTAGCTGAGGATATTTATAGGCCAGAAGGAGTGGAATAAGATTTCCGAAAATCATCAGATAAAATAGGAAGATAAAGACTTGGTTACCTATACGGTCTGCCTCGCGTCGTTTGTATTCGTCAAGTGGATCAGAAATACCGTATGTGCGCTTGATCAGTTTTTCAGTGAAGGTTTCTTTTTTCATGAGTTGACTCCTTTTTTAAAAATTATCCTCCCAAAAGAGACTGTTGAGGTCAGTTTGGAGGCTGCGGGCGAGATTGAGACAGAGTTCCAGAGTTGGGTTGTACTTGTCGTTCTCAATCATATTGATGGTTTGTCTCGAGACACCGATATCCTTGGCTAGCTCTAGCTGGGAAATGCCCAGTTCCTTGCGAAATTCTTTCACACGATTCATCTGGACTCCTTTCTGCTTTGTGTCGTATATATTTGACTACATTATATTCTTCTATGGAATGAATGTCAAGCATATTTGACATATTTCTTAAAGAAATCTTACTTTTTTTGACCTATTTGTCTGACTAGTGCAAGCTAGTCAGATTTGTGGTAAAATAGATAAGATATGACAAAAGAATTTCATCATGTAACGGTCTTACTCCACGAAACGATTGATATGCTCGACGTAAAGCCTGACGGTATCTACGTTGATGCGACTTTGGGTGGAGCGGGCCATAGCGAATATTTATTAAGTAAATTAAGTGAAAAAGGTCATCTCTATGCCTTTGACCAGGACCAGAATGCCATTGACAACGCGCAAAAACGCTTGGCTCCTTACATTGAAAAGGGAATGGTGACTTTTATCAAGGATAACTTCCGTCATCTACAGGCACGTTTGCGCGAAGCTGGTGTTCAGGAAATTGATGGAATTTGTTATGACTTGGGAGTGTCTAGTCCTCAGCTGGACCAGCGTGAGCGTGGTTTTTCTTATAAAAAGGATGCGCCACTGGACATGCGCATGAATCAGGATGCTAGTCTGACAGCCTATGAAGTGGTGAATCACTATGACTATCATGACTTGGTTCGTATTTTCTTCAAGTATGGTGAGGATAAATTCTCTAAACAGATTGCGCGTAAGATTGAACAAGCGCGTGAAGTCAAGCCAATCGAGACAACGACTGAGTTAGCAGAAATTATCAAGTCGGCCAAACCTGCCAAGGAGCTCAAGAAGAAGGGCCATCCTGCCAAGCAGATTTTCCAGGCTATTCGAATTGAAGTCAATGATGAACTGGGAGCGGCAGATGAATCCATCCAGCAGGCTATGGAGATGTTGGCTCTAGATGGTAGAATTTCAGTGATTACCTTCCATTCACTAGAAGACCGCTTGACCAAACAATTGTTCAAGGAAGCTTCAACTGTGGAAGTTCCCAAAGGTTTGCCTTTCATCCCAGATGATCTCAAGCCCAAGATGGAATTGGTATCCCGTAAGCCAATCTTGCCAAGTGCAGAAGAATTAGAAGCCAATAACCGCTCGCACTCAGCTAAGTTGCGTGTGGCCAGAAAAATTCACAAGTAAGAGGGAAAAATGGTAGATAAGAAAGAAACAACCAGTCAATTCTTGCAGAATCGTATAAAAAAATTCTCACGTGTGGAGAAGGCTTTTTATCTTTCCATCGCTTTTACGGCACTCGTTTTAGCAGTGAGCATTATCTTTATGCAGACACGACTCTTGCAAGTGCAAAGTGATTTGACAAAAATCAATGCGCAGATAGAGGAAAAGAAGACAGAGCTGGACGATGCCAAGCAGGAAGTGAATGAATTGATTCGTTCAGAGCGCTTGAAAGAAATTGCAGATAAAAAAGATTTGAAATTGAATAATGAAAACATCCGAACAGCGGAGTAAGATATGAAATGGACAGAAAAAATAACCCGATTTGCGGTAAAAAATCGTAAATCTCCAGCAGAAAACCGTAGGATAGTTGGCAAGTACCTCAGCTTTGTAGCTGTTGCCCTTTTCGGCCTCTTTTTGGCCAATTTTGCTTATATTATCGCAAAAGGTAATATATTTGGTACTGACTTGGTAAAAGAGGCTAAAAAGGTTCACCAAACCACTCGAACAGTTCCTGCCAAACGTGGGACTATCTATGACCGAAATGGAGTGCCTATTGCTGAAGATGCGACTTCCTATAACGTCTATGCTGTTATTGATAAAAAATACAAGTCAGCAACTGGAAAAATTCTTTATGTAGAGGATTCGCAGTTTAATAAGGTAGCTGAAGTCTTCCATAAGTATTTAGACATGGATGAAGCTTATGTGAAAGAGCAATTAGCTCAACCAAATCTGACCCAAGTTTCCTTTGGAGCAAAAGGAAATGGGATTACCTATGCCAATATGATGGCAATTAAAAAAGATTTAAAAGATGCTAGTGTGGAAGGGATTGACTTTACAACGAGCCCTAACAGAAGCTATCCAAATGGCCAATTTGCTTCTAGTTTTATTGGGTTAGCCCAACTACATGAAAATGAGGACGGCAGTAAGAGTTTATTAGGAACTTCTGGTCTGGAGAGTTCATTAAATACCATTCTTGCTGGGACAGATGGTATTATTACCTATGAAAAAGACCGTGTAGGAAATATCGTACCAGGTACAGAACAGGTGTCGCAACAAACTGTGGATGGTAAGGATGTTTATACAACATTGTCTAGCCCGCTCCAATCTTTCATGGAAACTCAGATGGATGCCTTTCTACAAAAAGTAAAAGGTAAGTATATGACCGCGACCTTGGTCAGTGCAAAGACCGGTGAAATCCTCGCTACCACCCAACGACCTACCTTTAATGCAGATACTAAAGAAGGAATCACTGAGGACTTTGTTTGGCGTGATATTCTTTATCAAAGTAACTACGAACCAGGATCAACCATGAAGGTCATGACGTTAGCTTCTTCTATTGATAATAATACCTTCCCAGGTGGAGAATACTTCAATAGCAGTGAATTAAAAATAGCGGATGCGACGATTCGAGATTGGGACGTTAATGAAGGTTTGACCGGTGGTGGTATGATGACATTTTCTCAAGGGTTTGCTCACTCAAGTAATATTGGGATGACACTTCTTGAGCAGAAAATGGGTGATGCTACCTGGTTGGATTATCTAAACCGCTTTAAATTTGGGGTTCCAACTCGTTTTGGTCTGACTGATGAGTATACAGGTCAATTGCCTGCAGATAATATTGTCAATATTGCCATGAGTGCATTTGGTCAGGGGATTTCTGTAACGCAGACGCAAATGATTCGTGCCTTTACAGCCATTGCCAATGATGGCGTCATGTTAGAGCCTAAATTTATTACGGCCTTGTATGATCCAAATGATCAAACCGTTCGTAAATCTCAAAAAGAAATCGTAGGAAATCCCGTTTCGAAAGATGCAGCTAGCCAAACTCGTACTCACATGGTCTTGGTAGGAACGGATCCTAGATATGGAACTATGTACAATCATAGTACAGGAAAAGCAACTGTCAATGTTCCAGGTCAAAATGTAGCCCTCAAGTCTGGTACAGCCCAAATCGCTGACGAGAAAAATGGAGGCTACTTGGTTGGTTCTACCAACTACATTTTCTCGGTTGTGGCTATGAACCCTGCTGAAAATCCTGATTTTATCTTGTATGTAACGGTTCAACAGCCTGAACATTATTCAGGTATCCAATTGGGAGAATTTGCCAACCCAATTCTTGAAAGAGCTTCAGCTATGAAAGAATCTCTCAATCTTCAATCTCCTGCTAAGAATTTAGATCAAGTGACGACAGAGTCTTCTTATGCAATGCCTAGCATCAAGGATATTTCACCTGGTGATTTGGCAGAAGCCTTACGCCGAAATATTGTGCAACCAATCGTTGTAGGTACTGGAACAAAGATTAAAGAATCATCTGTAGAAGAAGGGACCAATCTTGCACCAAACCAACAAGTTCTCCTTTTATCGGATAAGGTAGAAGAAATTCCAGACATGTATGGCTGGAAAAAAGAGACTGCTGAGGCCTTTGCTAAATGGTTGGATATTGAGCTGGAATTTGAAGGGTCAGGTTCTGTTGTTCAGAAGCAAGATGTTCGGACTAATACAGCTATCAAAAACATTAAAAAAATTAAATTAACTTTAGGAGACTAATATGTTTATTTCCATCAGTGCTGGAATTGTGACATTTTTACTAACTTTAGTAGGAATTCCGGCCTTTATCCAATTTTATAGAAAGGCGCAAATTACAGGCCAGCAGATGCATGAGGATGTCAAACAGCACCAGGCAAAAGCTGGGACTCCTACAATGGGAGGTTTGGTTTTCTTAATTGCTTCTGTTTTAGTTGCTTTCTTTTTCGCCCTATTTAGTAATCAACTCAGCAATAATGTTGGTATGATTTTATTTATCTTGGTTCTTTATGGTTTAATCGGATTTTTGGACGACTTCCTCAAGGTCTTCCGCAAAATCAATGAGGGGCTAAATCCCAAGCAGAAATTGGCTCTTCAGCTTCTAGGTGGTGTCATTTTTTACCTTTTCTATGAGCGTGGTGGCGATATGCTTTCTGTCTTTGGCTACCAAGTGCATCTAGGGATTTTCTATATTGTCTTCGCTCTTTTCTGGCTAGTCGGTTTTTCAAACGCAGTAAACTTGACAGACGGTATTGACGGTTTAGCTAGCATTTCCGTTGTGATTAGTTTGTCTGCCTATGGAGTTATTGCCTATGTGCAAGGTCAGATGGATATCCTTCTAGTGATTCTTGCCATGATTGGTGGTTTGCTTGGTTTCTTTGTCTTTAACCATAAGCCTGCTAAGGTCTTTATGGGAGATGTGGGAAGTTTGGCTCTCGGTGGAATGCTGGCAGCTATTTCAATGGCTCTCCACCAAGAATGGACTCTCTTGATTATCGGAATTATTTATGTCTTTGAAACAACTTCGGTCATGATGCAAGTCGGCTATTTCAAAATGACTGGTGGAAAACGTATTTTCCGTATGACGCCTGTGCATCACCATTTTGAACTTGGAGGATTGTCTGGTAAAGGAAATCCTTGGAGCGAGTGGAAGGTTGACTTCTTCTTTTGGGGAGTGGGGCTTCTAGCAAGTCTTTTGACGCTAGCATTTTTATACCTACTGTAAAAAATAATCTAGTGTTTCGATTGTACTACACGAAAACGGACGATAGTAACGTATGCAGATAGTCTAGTAGATAATATAAAGTAATAAAAATTTCTAAAATAATGATATAAGATACTTACTCAAGGTATAATACGAGTTAAGTAATAGAATGTGTCTAATGTCCGATTTTTTTAGAAAATCTAAAAAATGATTGGGTAACATTATTATCATAATGGTATATTTAGTTGGAATCTTGCAACAGAAATTCAAGAAAGTGAAGAGTTCATTGTTCTAAATTTCAAAAAATTTAAAACTGAAATGTTTAATATCATGACAGACTAAAGAACCTGAGACAAAATAGTTCTCAGCCACAAAAAAGCTAGAGATCTCTAATAGCGGAACTCTAGCTTTTTAATTTTGAGTCGTTCTCTTATTGTATTTTAGGAGGTTATTGGCCATAAGTACCAATC